>NZ_JCACKM010000059.1:0-41255 GCF_059505385.1 Desmonostoc vinosum | reverse complement strand
CTACGGCATAGCTTCGCTTAGAGCGACACAGGAGCGTCGCGTCATTACGAATTATTTAAGCGTTCCTACCTACACAAATAAGTTCAGAAATTAAAGCGAACTGCAATAGCTGTTTTAGTATTCCCAATGTCTACAATTTCTCAACAGGCAATGTCTATGAAAATGAAATTTACCGACAAAATTTCCGAGTTTTCTCCGTTTCCTTGCTAAACTATGTTGGATACGATGGGACTTACTTTAGCCCGATAAAGTAGCTTTTCGCCTTGACGGTAGCCAGTATAACGTACTTTAACTTGTTCCCCTGGCTGTACGTTTCCTTCCATCAATTGGTGTATCTGAGGATCATAGGATATTTCTGCTCCTACGGATGCGATCGCTTCTACTCCCCACCCTTGTAACAATTTCTCTAGAGGTTTTTGTACCAACGGCAATATTTTGACCGCTGCCAGTTCTAGATTTTCCTGCGCTTTCTGGGCTGCTGTTGGCCATTGTAATAATAAAGACTCCAGCAATTGCAAACTCGACTGCTGAAACTCCTGTAGCAATAGCTCTCGCTGCTGTTCTAATTGCAGTTGCGATCTTTGATACTCTGTTTTTAGATTTGCAACTTCTTGTAATAATTCTTGCTCAGTAGTTTTGGCAACTGAGTTTTGAGTGCTGAGTTTTGAGTTCAGTACTCGATTTTCAGTACTTGGCACTAAAAACATTGCTACTAATTCACTCAACGACACCTGTAGCACCGATGACAGCTTCAGCAACACATCTACCCGCATCTGCTCTAACTTTCCCTGACGCAATCGCAAAATTTGACGCTCTGAAACACCACTAGCACGGCTCAACGCCTTAAAACTAGAAATACCAATCCGTTGCATTAAATCCTGCAACTTCTTTGTAAAATCAGTATTGGTCATGGGGATTGGGGATTGGGGATTGGGGATTGGGGATTGGGAATTGGGGATTGGGGATTGGGGATTGGGGATTGGGGATTGGGTTAAACCTCTCATAAAAAAATCTCTCATAAATTTGAGAGACTTGGGATGATATCAAAGATTGAAGTGTTGAGTTTTGAAGGAATATTGCATATTTGAGATCAGGGGAATGAGAAAGACAAGGAAACTGGGGAGGTAGACTTCGACTTCGCTCAGTCACCGGGGAGAAATAACAAATACCCATTCCCAATTCCCCATTACCCCTAATCCCCACTTCCTCCGGGAGCGGTGGGCCGCAAGTTACCCAGTCCTATTCCTCCAACAAACTTCTCAACATCCAAGCTGTCTTTTCGTGAACTTGCATCCGCTGTGTCAATAAATCGGCGGTGGGTTCGTCGTTAACTTCGTCTACTACGGGGAAGACAGTTCGCGCTGTTCGGACTACGGCCTCTTGTCCTTCAACTAGTAAGCGAATCATTTCTATGGCTTTAGGAACTCCTGGAGTTTCTGAAATTGAACTCAGTTTAGCGTATTCGCTATAGGTTCCTGGTGCGGGATGGCCAAGCGCTCTAATTCTCTCAGCAATTAAATCAACTGCTAGGGCTAGTTCTGTATACTGTGTTTCAAACATCAAATGCAACGTTTGAAACATCGGCCCTGTTACATTCCAGTGGAAATTATGAGTTTTCAGATACAGTGTATAAGTGTCAGCCAACAGGCGAGACAATCCCTCGGCAATTTTAGCCCTACTAGCTTCGTCAATACCAATATTCACATTTTTTACTGTTGCTTGAGATGACATAATTTTCTCCTGATTTAGTAAATTTAGTTATTGGAGATTGGGAATGGACAAGAGGACGCGGGGACAAGAGGACGCGGAGAACATTTCTCCCTCATCTCCCTCATCCCCTCTACGCCAAGTGCATCTTCAGAACGCTGCGGGGAGCTTTACGGACTCTGGCTAGAATAGTTTCTTTGCCCAGACGCTGGCAAGCTTCATAACGATGGCAGCCAGAAAAGCCATAATATTGTCCATCTACTTCTAGGACATCTATCGGCTCTTGCTGCCCAATCTCCGCTATCGATTCCATCAAGACTTGCACTTTATTTTGATCATTTTGACGTGGCAACGGCCGCCGAATCTGATTTAATGGAATTTCTTGGACTCTCATTGTCAGGAGTTTTCTTAACTAGTTCTGTTTTATATCTCTAAATAAATCATAGTCGTTATGACTTCGTTTTGCAACTTTTATTTGGCGCAAAACTGCAAATGGTATCATTGGAGTACTCATGCGACAAAAACACCGCGCTAAGAACCAGTCGGAATATGGGCCCCAACGCCTCATTGAGGGGCAAAATCAGGAAACGATGAAATTTTCTTGCTGGCGTTTTTCCTGCACTGTACTAACAACATTTTGTTTATTGGGATTAACAGCTGCCTCTGGCCCAGATAGTAAGACAAAAGATATAGAACTGAGGATTGGGATTATACAGCGATTTGGAGAAAAATCAACGGCCAAGCTGCAATTGGAACCAACAAAAGGCGATCGCTTAAAATTGAGGTTTCGAGTCGGTAATAAGCAGCGAACCGTAGCCACTCAAAAGCCTGTCAAGCTGGAAACAGTGATCCAAACTTTATCCAAGCCAGCAGTTGAGGAAGTGATAGTTTTAGGTACATACCGCACCTTCGAGACTGCCGAAGACAGTGCCCAAAACTGGCGTTCTCAAGGCATAGATGTAGAAATAGCTCAGCCAGATCGCTGGCAAGTTTGGGCAAAGCGGGATACCTATAGTACTCCCCTACTACGACGGCTGCTATTGCAGAGCCTCCAAGCAACTGACAAGAAAATAGCATATCTTGATACAAAAGTTTTGCAACAAGTACCGCGAGTTAGTTGGGAAGTAGACGGTAAGCGCTACACCCCAGATTATGTAGAAATCAGCACAGACAAAAACTTGATTAAGGTGAATCAAGGCGAAAAACCAGAAAATACTCGTCTTTACGCTGGGCGATTGGATTTACAACCCAATGCGTATGGGACATATACTTTAGTCAACGAGGTGCCTTTAGAAACATATCTGCGGGGGGTTGTACCTTACGAAATTGGCACGAATGCACCAAAAGCAGCACTGGAAGCTCAAGCAATAATTGCACGGACTTACGCGTTAAGAAACTTGCGTAGATTTGCGGCAGATGACTATCATTTATGTGCTGATACTCACTGCCAAGTTTATTATGGAATAAGTGGAGCAGCGACAATCACAGATCGAGCGATCGCTTCCACTAGAGGTATGGTGCTAGCCTATGAAAACCAGCTAGTAGATGCCTTATACTCCTCCACTACTGGTGGCATTACCGCCTCTTTTAGCGATGTCTGGAATGGTGAAGATCGTCCTTATCTGCGCCCAGTAGTAGATGCTGCTACCAATTTTTGGAACTTATCGACACAAAGCCTAGCAGATGAAAAAAACTTTCAGCAGTTTATCAGTTTGCAACAAGGATTTAATGAAAGCAAGTGGGACATGTTTCGTTGGCGCAAAGAAACACCTATAGAGGATATCACCAAAGGCTTGCAGAAATTTTTACAGGTGAAAAAAAGTCCCTACGCCAAATTTAAGACAATTGAGGCAATGGCAGTAGTTCGGCGCAGCCAAAGCGGACGCATCCTTAAACTCGCTGTAAAAACAGACATTGGCATTTTTACCCTCAACAAAGATGAGGTTCGTAGTGCCTTTGCTGCCCCTAAAAGCACACTCTTTTATCTAGAACCTTTGAACAAAGGCAAATCGAATTTGTGGGGATACGCCTTCGTTGGTGGCGGATTGGGACATGGAGTTGGTTTAAGTCAAACTGGCGCTCAAAACTTGGCTAAACTTGGTTGGTCTAGTCCAAAAATTCTACAGTTTTACTATCCCGGTACTCAAATCAAAATTCTCAATCAAGAGATCAAGCTGTAATTACGAATTACGTTAGCGCAGCGGTAGCGACGTAGGAGCGTCATTACGAATTACGAATTATGTAAGGGTGTGATTAGTGGTAGCTTTTACCAAGCCCTGTTGGGGCGGGTGTAGGGGCGTAGGGCAGAGGTTTAGCCCCAACAACCCTGATATGAAAAATCAAGGGTTTGGGGAAGGTGGAGGAGTGTAGGTATTCAAAACCCTTACACTACACCCCTACTTCGACTTCTTTGCTCAAAGACGCTACGCATAGCTTGCTTAAGCGTAGGGGTACGCTCAGTAACGCACACCCTTACACCCAGTCTCAACAGGCAACCTTAGTACGTAAGTTGTATCTTAGTAAAGTGCTTCTTCTTGGTGAGTTTCAATTGTGACATCAGAAGTTGGGTAGGCGACACATGTCAGCACATAACCAGCTTGTATTTGGTCATCGTCTAAGAAAGACTGATCAGACTGGTCAACAGTACCTGATACGAGTTTACCTGCACAAGTTGAGCAAGCACCAGCGCGGCAAGAGTAAGGCAAATCAAGACCTTGTTCCTCAGCTGCGTCTAGAATATATTCATCATCAGGAACTTCAATTGTTGTGTTTAGTCCTTCTGCCTCGCTGACTAATGTCACTTTGTAAGTAGCCATTTAGTAATCCTCTCTTTTGCAAACGGCAGTATAAGTTATGCTAAAGCATTGCTACGGCTAATCTGATGATCAGTCGCTAGTTCAAATTTGCTTCAATTCTGATACTACGAGAAAAGCCAACATATGTAACTGGAATTTGAACCCGATTAGTAATGAAATTTAGTTAGTTAATACTGATAAGTTTTAGTTATAAATTATTGGTGGGGATTGGGGAACTCGGGGCCCCGCTCCCCTGCTCCCTCACATGCGTGAGAATCGTGTATAATTCAGAGGCAGCTTTGGAAAAAGCAAAAGTGCGTGTAGGTTTAGTTGGTACAGGGTATGCAGCGAAGTTACGGGCTGAGAGCTTGCTGAGTGATGAACGATCGCATTTAGTCGCAGTTGTTGGTCATACCTCAGAAACAACACAAGCCTTTGCCAAAGAATATCAAACCGAAGCATTGACTTGTTGGCAACAGCTAGCAGAGCGCGAAGATGTAGATTTGGTGATAATCTCTACAATTAATCGAGATCATGGAGCGATCGCTCGTGCGGCACTCACTAATGGTAAACACGTAGTTGTTGAATATCCCCTTAGCGTGGATCTGGTGGAAGCTGAGGAACTCATCGCCTTGGCTAAAGCTCAACAAAAACTACTGCACGTTGAACATATTGAAGTTTTGGGCGGATTGCATCAAGCTTTAAAGCAACACTTAGCAAAGATTGGTAAGGCTTTCTATGTTCGCTACAGCACGATCAATCCCAGTAATCCTGCTCCCCGCAAATGGACTTATAACCATGAGCTTTTCGGCTTTCCCTTAATTGGAGCGTTATCTCGATTACATCGACTCACTGATTTGTTTGGTGAAGTTTTCACGGTTAACTGTCATCAGCGATATTGGGAAGTTGAACCAGAATATTACCAGACTTGTTTTTGCATTACTCAGTTGTGCTTTAGTAGCGGACTGCTAGCGCAAGTAGTCTACGGCAAAGGTGAAACCATTTGGCAACCAGAACGTAAGTTTGAAGTTCACGGCGAAAACGGTGGATTGATTTTTGATGGCGATACAGGATGTTTTATCCAGCAAGGAGAAACAATACCCATAGAGATTGGGACTCGCCGGGGTTTGTTTGCCAAAGATACGAGCTTGGTATTAGACCATCTATTTGACGGTACTCCTTTATACGTCACTCCAGAAGAAAGTTTGTACACCTTGAAAGTCGCTGATGCTGCCAAAAGAGCTGCACACTCAGGGCTAACTATATTTGTGAATGATAATTTAGACAAAATTTAATGAAGAGTGAAACAATAGTTATCTTATCCCAGAGAGAATTAGACAAAATGCGTCAAGCAGGACGCTTGGCAGCCAAACTTTTACAGCACCTAGAACCAATGGTGAAGCCAGGAGTGAGTACCCTAGAACTCAATGATGAAGCCGAACGCTGGACGCAGGCTTATGGAGCAAAAAGCGCACCGCTTGGCTATAAAGGCTATCCTAAATCAATCTGTACCAGTGTGAATGAAGTAGTCTGTCATGGTATTCCCAATGCTAAGCAGATCCTCAAAGAAGGTGACATCATTAACATTGATGTGACGCTGATTGTTGAAGGCTACCACGGCGATACATCTAAAACATTCTTTGTCGGTACTCCTTCCCCAAAAGCGAAAAAGCTAGTAGAAGTGACGAATGAGTGCCGTAGTCGAGGAATTGCGGAAGTCAAACCAGGGGCGCGGATTGGAGATATTGGTGCAGCTATTCAAGAATATGCTGAAGCCCAAGGCTTTTCTGTAGTTCGAGACTTTGTTGGGCATGGTATCAGTAACATTTTTCACACTGCGCCAAATATCCCTCATTATGGTACACGTGGCAAAGGTAAGCGGTTAAGACCAGGGATGGTTTTTACTATTGAACCGATGATTAATGAAGGTACTTATGAGGTGGAAGTTCTCAGCGATGGATGGACTGCTGTAACACGCGATCGCAAGCTTTCAGCCCAATGTGAACACACCCTAGCAGTGACTGAAGAGGGTGTAGAAATTTTTACCTTACTTGAAGAGTAGGAAAGCTTTGCTGTGCGATTTAAAATGAAATCATCGCCAGCATTCTGATGGAATTGTTTATGTCTTACAACTTTCCAGGAATGAACCCTTACCTAGAAGCTCCCGTATTATGGCAAAAAATACATAAGCGGGCAATTGTGGCGATCGCAGACTCATTATCTCCACAATTGCGCCCTAAATACATCGTGGACATCGAAGAACGAGTTTATCAAACTAGTGGAGAAGATTCTTTGTTGGTTGGTATTCCCGATGTAGCAGTACAGCGTCAAAATAATGCCATCAACTCACAAACTGCACATGTGGCGATCGTCTCACCAAAAACCCAAGCTGTAAAAGTGACAGTTCCGATACCTGAAACTATCACAGAAAGTTATTTAGAGGTGCGAGAGGTAGCCACAAGGGAAGTAGTAACAGTAATTGAAATTCTTTCCCCGAAAAATAAACGTTCTGGAGAAGGACGCCGCGCCTATGAAAGAAAGCGTCAGCGAGTACTAAGGAGTTTCACCAATCTGGTAGAAATTGATTTATTGCGAGATGGCAAACCAATGCTAGTTTTTGGTGATGGGACACAGAATGATTACCGAATTTTAGTAAGCAAAGGAGAAAGTCGTCCCCAAGCTGATCTATACGCCTTTAACTTGCCGGAGGTAATTCCTTCATTTCCCTTACCACTGCGAAATGGTGATAGCGAACCCTTGGTAGATTTGCAGACTATACTATCTGGAATTTATGAACGCGCGGGTTATGAATTAGTTATAGATTACAACCAACAGCCAATACCAAAATTGTCTGAAGCAAATGCAGTTTGGCTAGATGCACTTTTGCAAGACAGAGGATTACGTCCAAAGGGAACAGGGAAACCACGTTGTTAAAGGTGGGATTATGGCACTATTTTTGTCTTGCTATCACGTTATTATGAAATTAAGTAACGATGATATTAAGCAATCATAGAGGGGTCTGCCATGTTTCGTTTACCTCCATTCATTCGGAACTTGTTTATTCGGATTGAAGGCTTTTTATCTTTTGTTTTCGGTAGCATTTGGGGTGCTATAAAAAGTTTCTTTGGTTTTTTTGGTAAACTCTTTGGATTGAGTGATTCGGGTTATTTCTTAGCGTCTGATGAGACACAAGGCGTCAAGCAGGCTCAACAGCCAATTGAAACTAAGCAAGACACTACTCCAGAAATTCCCGCTACTACTCGTCGCCGTCCCAATGCCAGAACAGAAGATTACTACTTGAATATGGCTCGTGATCTGAAAAAGAGATAAGCTCAACAACAATATTGTCTTGGATACCTAATTTAGACAAATGAGCCTGTAATTGAGCCTGCATTTTCTGTTTATCTAAAATTACACTCATTCTTAGATGCACTATCTTTTTAGGCTGTAAACTCGCTGCTTGTGGACTTGTGTATACACCGTAGCTCCGGGAGCGGGGGGGCTTGAGTTCCCCAGCTCCCATCACTGCGTCGGTAATTGCGGGTGTTGAGATGAGTATTTGGCGACGATGCTGGAAATCTCAGGATTATAAAGTCTGAGGTAATTCCAGTAGTTACCAAATACTTGGCGCACGTAATTTTTGGTTTCGTCAAAGGGAATTTCTTCGACAAATTCGTCTGGGTCTTCTTTTGACAGAGTTTGTAGCCATTTGGAAACGTTGCCAGGGCCAGCATTGTAACTGGCGATCGCCAGCAAGGAGTTATTGTTATATTGCTGATGGGTATGATCCAAATACCATGTCCCTAACATGATGTTGTTATTGGGATCTTCTAAGTTGATTTGTTTGCTGTCTAGCTGAATTTTGGGGGCTATCCATTTGGCGGTGTCTGGCATTACCTGCATTAAACCAGTAGCGCCAACAATAGATTTGATTTTAGGCTCAAACCGAGATTCTTGCCGAATGAGGGCAGTGACTAGCAAAGGATTAAGTTGACGTTCAGTAGACCATTTTTGAATCACTTGGAAGTAGGGAAATGGATAACGGGCTTGCCAGTAAGTAATTTGTTTGCTGAGAGTTTGGTATTGAGCTTGTTGTTCGGGTGTTTCTTGGTCTTCGACTTTGGAAATTTGATCAATTCCAGAGATGTTTTCTCCCCTTGCCAATCGCATCAAGCCTTCGGTAAATTGCTCTGCAACGGTAGGCTGAGTTTTGTTTTGAAATTCTGTTTGCCATTGCAACCATGCATCGCGGTCTTGACCTAAAAGATATAATTCCTTAAAGGTTTCCGAGCCTGCGGTAGGTACAGGACGCTCGGGTGAAACGATTTCGGGATTTAATTGGCGCACGTTGTCAAAGTTGCCAACATTGAGTCCCAAAAGTGATGCGGCTCGCCATGCATAGTAAGAGTATGGAAACTGACTAATCACATATTCATACGCAGTTTTGGCTTCCTGCTGTTTTCCTAGTGCAGTCGCCCATTTACCCACCCAAAAACCTGCTCTAGGAGCCAAAATACTGTTGGGATTTTTGGTAACGATTGGTTCTGCCCATTGCCATGCACCTATGTAGTCTTTAACTTTGGCTTTATCTTGCGCTACTTTCCAGCGATATTCTGCTGCTTCTTCAGAATTTTCGTACTTAGCGATGAGTAGTTGCCAAGCTGCGTTAGCTGACTTTTGATCTTTGAGAGTTTGGAAAGTCTTAGCTTTTTTGGCGACTGCTTTGCTAGCTTGTTCGGGAAATTTATTGATTACTTGGTCAAGATATGGTATCGCATCTTTACCTGTTTTTGACATTTCTGCTAAACGCAAAAGAGCAGTCCCTGTTTCTTTGGCATTGGGAAATTGCTGTACCAGTTGTTTATAGGTGGCGATCGCAACTTCTCTATCTTTGCCTCCTACCTGCAAACCTCTGGCTGTTCGGTAAAGGTTGAGGGGTGTTTTGGGTGCTTTGGCATAAGCTGTGGCTGCTTTGCGAAATTGATTATTTCCCCAGTAGGCTGCACCAATAATTTCCCATTCTGCGGGTTTGAGGGTTGGTTGTTTGATTAGTTGATCCAATACACCCACCGTTCCTGCTTGATCGTAGGCGTATTTTGCCAAAATCAACTGTAATTTTGGCTGATTGGGATTTTCTTGTAGTCGTTTGCGAATGATTTCCCAACTTAGGGGATGAGAAGGAAATTGGGCGATCGCTTGTTCTTGTTCCTTGGGTTGGGCAATCAGATATAGGGCTTTAACTGCTGCGGCTTCTTTGGGATAAAGCTTTAACACTTTGCGCCTGAGATCTGAAGCTTTGCCATCCTCACCCAGCAAATCTTGTGCTTGCGCCTGTTTGAGCAAAACATAAGGTGCGAGGGTGGGATAATTTTTATCCAGTCCTTCTAGTAAAGTCAGCGCTTTTTGGGCTTGCGTTCTTTCAATAAAATCACTCGCCAATAGGTAACGGGCGCGTTCCCGATCTGGCGAAGAGGATTGTTGAGCGATCGCTGCTAATTTTGTGGCTCGTTCTGGCAGAGATTGTGATATGAGTGGGAATACAGCTGACTTGGCTTTGTTTGCCTCAGATATTTGTTCAGACTGGTTTTTACCCAGCTTGAGCAATTGCCCCAAGGTTCTTCCCATCTCAGGTGCTGACACCATCGCACCCGCCAAAAAGGCGAACAGTGCAGCACCAGCAAGTATAGAGATTTGTTTTTTTTGTAGTTTCTTCAGCATGAATACTCGCTGAAAATTTCCGATCAATTTCCTGAAACTTTAGCATTCCTGGCCGGAAGTGTTATTAATTTTTAATCTTAGATTTTTAATTTCGCGTAGAAAAATGTTTTTGCTGAACTTTTAGCGTACTCATGATTTCATCCCATCTATCCATGGTATGTAGTTAGTTCAGGATGAGGAGGATGTGGTACCCTGCGGGTTCTGCTTCGCAGTACGACTCCGCTCACCAACCGGGGGACGCGGGGGACGCGGGGACGCGGAGAATAATCAATGACAAATGACAATTCCCCATTCCCAATTCCCCACTCCCTACTCCCTACTCCCTACTCCCCATTTTCAAGTATTGCTAACAATAACCGGAGGTATATTTTATGAACGATATCTATCAACAGATCTGGAATAGCGATGACAACGGATTTTCTGTTAGTTTGAGAAGTGGAGACAGTTGGCAAAATCCAGATGCTGATATTCTTTTGGATTTGCAGACAGAAGCAAGCGGCAAAACCAATATCGATCTAGCTACTCAGCCTCTGTTTTTCAAAGTCAATGAAGAAAAATTAGAGGGTAAAACTTACACTACTTTTATCAATCTTCTAGATAATTTTATTGCTAATTTCCGTTCTGAAGAAATTCTCACAGCGCCAGAACAAGAAGAAATCGAGAGATTTCTTGATGCCATTCAATCTACTAACCCAATGAAGTTGGCGTTAGAGTACATTAATCAAGAACTGGGAGAAAATCTTTCAGAGCCAAAATTTCGCTCTAAAATTAAACAGATTTGGTTTGAGTTATTCACTAACTACTATCAAGGAAAATCTACGAACTTCTGCTCTGGCTTTGAACATGTTTTTGTAGGAGAAGCAAAATATGACGAAAATTTCCGCAGCACTAGGGATAGAACACAAAATTTAGGAGAAATTTCTGGTTATCACTCCTGGATTAAGTTCTACATTGATGAAAAAGTTCGGAATGTTAACTTTCTTGGCTACAAATATGATTTACAAGGTGATGAAATACCTAAAAATCCAAATGTAGTAACTTTGCAAATGCTACAGTATTTAACTAATGTTCGAGGCGAAGTAATTGCTCAACTATTCAAGAAAAAAGGTGGTTTCTTTGTCGGCCCTAGTCCAGAGTGCGAAATTGCCATGGGAACTGTTGCTTACTTTGAGAGTATCAATGACAAAGTTAAGCAAGATAAACGGCGTACTACTATTAATAGTGGTCTCTACGATTTAGTCATATACCGTAACATCACAGTTAATGGTAGTCGAGGAGAGTTTATTCGTTCATTCTTTCCGATATTTCTCGGCAATAAAGGCACGGAAATATCACCAGAGATTCCTAAAGATCGTCCTGATGTGGAAGTTGTACCAGTAGAAATTAATAATAACGAATCGGTAATAATTGTAGAAGCATTAGCAAATCCTGTAGGTGCAGAGGATAGAGGAGAATGGGTAAAATTACAAAATATCACAGATGAACCAATTAACTTAACAGGTTGGGAGATGCGTGATAAAGCAGGTCGTCCTCAACCATTGAGTGGTATTTTGCAACCCAATGAAGTTAAACAGTTTAGAATTACTCGCTCTAATCCCAATTCAATGCAATTAAGTAATCGAGCTGGATTGATTACTGTCAATAATAAACAATCACAAATTGTAGCTGCTGTTAGATACAACCGTGCTAATAGTGGCGAAATTATCCGCTTTGAGCGAACTTAAATAGGGGCTGGGGTGTGGTTCGACTTCGCTCACCATTCCCCATACTTCGACTGCTTCGACTATGCTCAGCACAAGTCCGCTCAGTACAAGTTCCCAATTCCCTAATTCAAGAATACTGAACCGTTTCGCTGAATTCTCATTGCACTTCTACCTTCGCTTGCATCACCTGTTTCATTAAATCTGACTTCTAACATTCCTGCTTGTGAAGATGGTTGTGGAGTAACCAACAAAAATCCACCATCTTCTCGTTGGAATGTAATTGTAATTGGGGTGCTTAAACTTTTTAGCATTACATCCGACCTACCTTGTAGCGATCGCGGTGCAGTATCACCGATTACTTGGTAAGTCACTTTAGCCATAGTATCATTTACCAACCTGACGTTAACCCTACCATCTGCTAGTGCGATCGTTGTAACGGGGGGTTGTTGTGGTGCTACTAATGGTTGAGTTGTAGGGGTTTGTGGGCTGACTGGAACTGCTTGAGTGGGTCGATTTCTAGGGGTTCGTGGGCTAACTGGGACTGTTTGATTTGGTTGAGTTGTAGGGGTTTGTGGGCTGACTGGGACTGCTTGAGTGGGACTCGTCTCTCGTACTTGCTGTTGTTGGGTGAAAGCATTCGGTGGACACCCTTGAGGGACTAAGCTTCTACTGTTGAAAGGGTCTTCGTAAAAAACACGAGGGCAAGGATTAAGCGCTGTAGGAGTTCCTGTCTGGGGTATTTCTCCACCAACCCCTAGTCCAGGTTGAGAAGGTGTTGAGGTTGTAGGACTAACAGGAAGTAGCCCTTGAGCTGCTAATCTTTGAGTCAAAGCATTAGGTGGACATCCTTGAGGAACCACAACTCGATTGTTGTGTGGTTCTTCATAAAAAATACTAGGACAGGGGTTAACTTTAGATGTAGGCTGCTGTGCTAAAGCTGCTTGAGGAATTACTGGCAAGCTAATTAGTAATCCTCCGCATATAGCACCGACTAATTCAGCCGACTTGCGGAAATTTTGACAATACTTATTCATTTTTGCCTCCTGATAAAATATCTAAATACTAATTTGTAATTGAGAGAGTCAGATATTATCTGAATTTTCGGGCTTGAGAAAATTTAGTATTATTATGCTTGGCTAACAATGGCTAAAATTGATGCCATTAAAATAGTAAACAAAACTAAAATAGTTTTGTCTAGATTCTATAAACTTAGAGGTTGTTTGAAAAGTCTAAATTAATACTAACCCCGGCGATTAGAAATCGCGACTATACAGACAAAACCCACCTCTGTGAGTTTCAAGAACTCGATTTTCCGTGTTTTCCAAAGGAGATGGACTTCGCTTGTGTAATAGCAAATTATATTTGTCCAAAACTTTTCAAACATCCTCTTAAATAAGCTTTATCTTAAAACTATAAATACGTGATAACTATTTCCTCTAACCATAGAAGTGAAAAAATAATAAATTTAAATATATTTTTCAGCCATAAGTAGGAAGTAAATTAGGGGCTAGGGATTAGAGGCTAGAGTGTAACTCATGCAATTAAAATTATGTGCCATATCAAAGCCAACAGTTTGTACAACTACTTTAGAAAAATATAAAGAGTCATAAAAATATTAAACTGCTAGCCGCTCAAGTGATGGCTAAATATTGCACCTGTTGTTATATCAACTTAGTAAATAAGTTTATTTTTCTTCATCTGTCACAGGAAACAAATATTTATTGCAGAATTATGACTCCAGAGTTATTGGTAAAATGACGATCAAAGTCGTGCCTTTACCAACGATGCTTTCTACGTGAATTTGACCTTGGTGATGTTCCACAATAGCTTGAGCGATCGCTAGCCCCAATCCTGAACCAGTAGTACTTTCTTTTGCTGTATTTCCCGTTCTATGGGTACGGGCTGGGTCTACGCGGTAAAAACGGTCAAATAAGTGTGGTAATTCCTCGGCTGGAATGCCAATACCAGTATCAGTTACTTTTATTTGTAACTGGGCGCTGGCGTAACGTAATCCCGAAACTCGATTCACTCCATCTAAACGTGCTAATTCTACGTTCACCCGTCCTTTGGTTGGCGTATACTGCAAAGCATTACCAATTAAGTTGGTAGAAAGGCGAGCTAGTTGATCCCAGTTACCCGCAAGCGTAAACCAACTGTCAAGTAATTCCGGGTTGGTTTCAGAAGCAGGAGGATCAACCAGCTTTAGATAAAGCATGATTTCTTTTTCCGCAGCTAGCAGTTGTTGTTCTTCCACTACATCCATTAGCAAAGCATCCAACGGGCAAGGTGCAAAAGTATCTTTGCTCATACCGCTATCCTGTCGTGCTAAAAAAAGTAGGTCATTGACTAACTTACCTAAACGCTGCGTTAACCGTTCCACCACCTTTAATTGTTGCCGATATTGTGAAGAAGTATTTTCGGCTGGTGCTAACTCTAAATCAGCAAGGGCGACTTGCACATTAGTTTGAATCAAAGTGATGGGGCTTCTGAGTTCGTGAGAAGCATCAGCCGTAAATTGCTTGAGGCGTTGGTAAGACTCACCCACTGGTTCCATGGCTTTACCCGAAAGAAACCAGCCACTCGCGGCTACAGAAAGCAGCATCAAACCAGTACCTAATGCCAAATCAAATATTAATTGGCGACTGGGTTTAGTGACTTCAAACCAGGGATGACTAACGCGCAAATATCCCAATACTTGGCGTCCAACTTCTACCCGTTGTGTGACTTGTCGTAATAGGAGTGGGGAGTGGGGAGTGGGGAGTAGGGAGTGGGGGAGTTTGTTACTTTCCCACCTTGCCTTTTCTTGCTTGACTATGCGTACAGTTTCGCCAGTGCGGTTGGTACGAATGGGAATATTTAGGGGTTCGGATAGAGTTGACCACAGTAATTCCCCAGTTGGGTTGAACCATTCTAAATCAATGTGGTCGTCTTCTACCGTGTCGGCATTGTTGCGGAGACTGGCTTCTATATTGATGCGAAACTGATCAACGCCGCTGTTAATTGGTTCGATGACTAGCGTAGATGCACATCGGCTTGTCGTTAGACATCGCTCGACTATCTCTACTACGTGGTTAAGTGTATCGTCAATTCGCTCTACTAGGGTACTGCGGACATATAAGTAAACACCGCTAGCAAATAGCAGTAGTAATACGGCAGTTACGGTAGTATACCACACAGCAAGACGGCGACGAGTAGCTTGAAACATATTTTTGTAGTTAACGCAATCTCTTTTTTTACGTATTTATACAGTTAATTCATAGTGATTTTTTTCATTTTTAGTGATTCTGCTGAGGTTTAATCTCTGCTTGGAGGTTAGAGTCTACTTGCAGTAAATCTACGGATGCTTGTTTCATTCTGTACGTAATAAATAGCAAGGTTTTGCTCACATCAACACTAAAAATCATCACTAATGAGACTCACAATAAATATACGTATTATTTTTTTATGGTTGCTTTCACCTACTATTCTAATAAAAGTAGTATTTACTGAAGTAGTTGCGATCGCCTTAGCATCAAACAATCAAAATGACATTGATGTAGTCGTAGTTCATAGTGCAATCTCTAGTGAAAACTTTCAACCGTCTTTTAAAAGTTCGCATAAGTCGGTAACACAGCCAAAACAGAGTCAACCAAGCTTACCGAAAACAGCACAGCTAGGCGAGTTTATCATCGCTGATGTCATCCCCATCGAAGATTTTAAGGTACAACCTCCCAAACCACCCGAACGAGATGATAATGAACCGGAACCAGGCACAACTAAACCATCAAATTTAAATCAAAAAAAACCATATACACCAACGCAACAAATCCTCATTCAGAAACTGCGTCAAGCTAAAAAGCAATATCAAAAAAAAGTAGTTCTTGATGCTCTTACATCTAGTGCTAGTAAATACTCTTGGATTGTTAATCCTACAGATAATCTGACTTTCAATGCTCAATCATTTAAACCTAATGAAGACGAAAACTACATAGAGACAGAGATTAATATTAGAGAGTCACAAGAAAGTCAGATTATTGATAAATTTACATATGCTAATTTCCCAAAAAATGATCAATTTTATTGGGTTATTAATAATAATCGGTTGGTATTTGAAACTATAGGTTCACAAGCGGGTGTTATTTATCAAGGAAGAGAAACAGACACATACATCACTCAAAATGTGACATCAAGTCAATCATTTTGGGGATTGCAAACCCTGGTAAGCTTACCATCTGATTTTGAAGCTTTAGATGGAGAAGTTGATAGTAACTTGTCTATCGTTTCCATCGCAGGACAAGTAATTAATCCTCAAAATATACCTGCTGGCAGAGTTGTAATTAATAGCGGCGTTGATTTACAAAGCGCTAACGTCACAGTATTAGAAAATCGTACACCAATTATTGGTAGCGGTTCTACTTATAGCCCCGATGGTGGCGAAGCTTTATTCCAAGCCTTAGATGCTAGCAATACTCCTCAAATTATCCAAGGCTTCCCAACAATTGACTTAAAACCTCTGTTAGACGATGGCAACACTAGACTCCGAGAAGGAGAAATCATTCCCAATAACGTATTAGAAGCAGCTGGTATTTTTTGGGGAGACATTATTACTGGAGAAGGCTTTGGTTTTTCAGCCCCAGTGACTTCATCACCAGGTATTAAGATTGCTCAGCGTAGCAAATTTGATAACTATGATTTATTGAATATAGCAGTCAATCCTTTCCTTACCCCAACAGAAAGAGATTTACATTATCTGAATTCTTTATTTTGGGTATCTTTTGGCAAAAGGACACCCACCGCTGAGACTCTATCTGAAGAACAAGAAACTTATAATTGGTACAGATTCTACGTCAGCTATCCTCATAACCGTAGTATCTTGCAATATGATCCTGTAGAAGTTAGTGCCACTTATTCTAATATTTTTGCTGCTCCAGGATTTTCTCTAACACTGAATGCCAGCGATGTTAGTATTGATTCTACGCAAACTATTAATTCCACATTAGGAATGGCATTGGGTGGAATTTTTGAAGCGATTGAAATCGATAAAATTGACCAAAGCTTAGCAGAAGCCCGTCAAGCATTTAAGAATGGAGAAGGTTTTGCACCTTTAAATACAGCTGCAAAACCTTTTCAAAGAAGACAAATTAATCAAAGACTGAATCGTACCTTAGCTTATGCTAATTCAGCAAGTCGCCTAGCACAAGTTTCTGGAACTTTCACACTACCAAGCAAAATTAATCCTAATGACTCGAATATCCTACAAATAAGGACAGGGAATCATCGACGAGCAGTTCAGTTTTTAGAAAGAAAAATTAAACTTTTAGTTCCAGGTGATACATACTTCTCACAATTAAATCTTTCTAACGAAAAGTTTGGCCCTCTGACTTTTGCTGGAATTCCAGTACCTTTGAATAACACTTCAATTAATCCTATAAATGAGTCTTCTGCTGCACAAATTATTGTTACCGACTCTCAAGGAAGACAATTTGTACAGAATTATAACTCTGAGGATAATACAGTCATACCGCTTAACGTCCGTTCATTTGATTTAGCATTCGATTATATGGAACTCACCAGAGTTGACAAAATAGGTACTACTTTTAAAAACTTTTCTGGTGATTTATTATTGCCTTCTGTTGAGCTATTAACAGCAGGCTCGTCAGGTGACTTTAACTATAGCGCTAGTTTAGGAACTTGGTTCAATATAGATGCTAACTCAGCCCCAGGCGTTGATAACAATAATTTGGGGTTAGAAGAACCAAGTTTTGGTATATATAGTAATATTTTACTTAACTATATTAAGACATATGTACATTTAGACTCAGCAAAAAGACCTGTTGCGATCGATAATCATGTACCATTTTTGAGAATTACCTGGAATAGCGCTTCAAATAGAAATAATCCTTTTACTACTTTCCTGAGTTACTTTTTTGAACATCAAGAAAAGACATTTGGATACTCTTTATCTCCTGGCATAGCATTTGTTGAAGATAACAGTAATGGAGAATTATTAGGACTTTTTAATGGACAGTTTAGTACTAGCAGTGGTTTGAATCTTAAAGCAAGTTTAGAGCTAGGTAAAGAAACTTTCTTTGAAATCCAAGGTTTGCATAGAGTAGTTCCTAACTTTTCTCTTGGAACTTATTTTAAAAATTACAGTGTGGGCAATAGAGGTTTGAATACTAGAGTTTCTGGTTTTACCTATGGAGGTATTTTCAAGTATAACTTTCCCGACAATAATGTTTTTATAGAAACCAGAATTGGTACAGGCGATAGTGGATTTGAACTTCAGCTTCAAGGTGGTTATCGATTCTAATTTTAGTGTTTGTAGATGCGCCTGATGTAGTAGACATGATCAATCATGCAAAGTATAAAAATCGCCTATTTAATATTCCTGAAGCACTTTGCAGTATAGCAATTACGAATTACGCAAAGTTTATTCCATAGCTCCTGATAAATCTTGAAATCCACCCGCCTGAATAATAGCTGCTGCATCTTCTAGGTTGTTGACGTTTTTTAAAGCTTGCACTGTTTGCCCTGTCACAGAGACAAAGGGATTATTATTAATAGTTGTAGTACTTGCAGGTGTTCCCGCAGAAATAGAAAGAGATTTTATACTTTCATTAGTTGTGCCTAAATTGTTAAAAGTGGGTGTAATTGTCAAAGTAGGGTTAGAACCTGAGTTAAAATACAGACCTTCCGGTAAGAACACTTCACCACTCAAGCTTTGATAAGCACCAGAAGGCCGGACTATTGTTACAGCACTACGGACAACAGCTTGGTCTGCATTTGCTGGAGCTATCAACAAATTACTTATACCTGCTAAGCTCAATAGGCAAGCACTTCCTTTGATTGTTATAGATAATTGGCTAAATAATTTATTCATGATTCATCAACTCTTGATATTTTTTGGTTTCACGCCATGCACAAATTCCTCCAAAGTGTCATTCCATGTGGCATGGCAGCATTAGAGTTAAGCATGGCGTGGTTTTGTATTTGTAATCTAATCATGACTTTTAATCAGGATTTGAGTACTACGATACTGAAATTTTTTGTAGTATTAAAGTTAACTAAAAGGGAAAGCAATTCAATACCAAAAAACCCGGTTTCTTATTGCAGAAATCGGGCTTTCGTATATTTATTGTTATTTGAATACTGACAATTGCTGAAAATAAATAAAATTATTATACAAAATTCTCTTTCAGTATTTTTAATAGCTGCCAGTAGTGGATTGTTTCACTGTATTAGATTGAAGAGGTATAGGTTAGATTTCGTTCCTCAACCCAACCTAATAGCGAGGCAAGCTTAAAATATTGGGTTCAAAAAATCTAGGTTACTCAACCCAACAAATTAAACTTGCTGTGCCACTACAATTTTTTGCATTATTTTAGCTGTGTCAGTTTAGTAGAGTGTGTTGTCGCCAAGCGTCGCACCACCAATAATTTTAGGTGCGTTAGGACTGATGTCCATAACGCACCTAACCAGATTCCTTATTTTTAAACACTAAAGTGCTTAGGCATCAAGTAAAAATAAGTAGTGCGAGCATCTTGCTCGCGCGGGCAAGATGCCCGCACTACAAATATTAAATTGTTCAACTTATTTTTACATGAATCCTTACTACAAACTATCAAAATAAATCTATTCCAAACCGTCAACGCCAGCAGCGGCTTTGATAATAGCAGCTGCATCATCAATGGTTACAGCGTTCACACCAGGAGCAGTATTAGTACCTCTGAGAATAGCTACAACAGCATCAGATAATGAACCTGGTACACCTGTACTTTCATTTCCACCTGCATTGAAGGACAGACTGCTTACAGATTGATTGGTGTTTCCTTGATTCATGTAAACAGGTGTAACTGTTAAAGTTGCACCTTCCGGCCCTGTGAAATAGTAACCATTAGGTAGCAGCACCTCACCGCTGATACTTTCTGTCAAAGAACTTGGTCTAGTAACTGAAACAGCAGCACGAGCCGCTGCTTGGTCTGCATTTGCGGGGGCTACTAAGAAGTTACCAGCACCAATCAAACTTAACAAACCAATACTGCCCTTAAGAATTACAGATACTTTCATGATCAACAATCTCTCCGTATTACTTGTCTTTGTGTAATCAATATAACCTTATTTGTGGAGAGTAGTTTCAGTAGTAAAACTGGAGTTTGTTAGTACATAAGTAGTATTAATAAACACATAGGATAAAATATTTTTATAGTGTAAGATATATAGAAAATTTTTTAGTGTTTTTATTACGTGCTAAATTTAGCAGCTGCTAGTGCAATAAACAAGCCGGACAATTTCTTAAACTCCAGAAATATTAACCCTGCTTCCAGTTTGAAACCTGTACTTTTTCTTCGAGTTAGTCTATGGTTGCAGTAAAAATTTTGTCCGGCTTTATAGTGTGTAAACTGTTACTCTAAACCTTCAGTACTAGCAGCGGCTTTGATGATAGCTGCTGCATCGTCCACAGTAGGAGCTTTAACGCCAGAATTGTCACCTTGGAGTATATCTACAACAGCACCAGCGACTGTCCCAGAGGTACTTGTGGCTGTGGGTGTACCTGCATTGAAGGATAAACCAGTTAAGGATTGGTTAGTTTGTCCTCCGTTAGCATAGTTGGGTGTAATTACTAAAGTTTTACCAGGTGTCCCGGGTATTTCAGCGCTTCCAGGCGTTCCTCCTGACAAGAATACTGCATAGAATGGACTGCCTGGGGAGGGTTGGTAACATGGATTGCCGCCACATGTTGAGAGTGTTGCACCTGGTGGTACAGGAATGGCACCACCACCAGAATTGTAGTATTGAGTAGGAGGTGTTGGAGGTACGGCGGGAGTTGTAGGAACTGCTGGTATTCCTTGGAAGTAATAACCATTAGGCACAAGCACTTCGCCAGCAACACTTTCAGTTAAACCAGTGGGTCTAGTAACTGTAGCAGCACTGCGAGCAGCACCTTGTTGGCCTGCACTCGCAGGTATTGCTAAGAAATTACTAGCACCAGCTACAGCTAATAGACAAATAATGCTTCTTTTAAGGATTGCAGAGTAATTAACGTCAAATAGTGTCATTTTCTTTTTTCAATATGTGAAAAACATGTAGAAAAGATGCATAGTATCCCAACTGCTCTTTTCTACATGTGTTTTACTCAACTGCTAAATCAACAGTTGTCAGTCTCTAGATAACCCGGACAATTTTCTAAAGCCTAGAAGGCATTAATTTCTATTTCAGCTAGCTTGAAATCTGTAATTTTGCCTTTTCTAGTTAGTCTACGCTTTTGTCTGGATTTTTGTAGTGTGTAAACTTGTGTAGTGCAAAACTGAGTTTATTCTAAACCATCAGCGCCAGCAGCAGCTTTGATGATAGCAGCTGCATCATCAATAGTTGTAGCGTTAACGTTAGGATTGTCACCTTGGAGTATATCGATAACGACACCAGCAATTGTACCTGCGCTATTTGTAGCCATCGGCGTACCAGCGTTGAAAGCTAAACCTGTCAGGGATTGGTTGGTTTCTCCCTCGTTGGTATAGGTAGGTGTAACTGTCATAGTATTGCCGCCTGTACCACCAAAATAATAACCTTTAGGTAGTAACACTTCACCACTCAGGCTTTCAGTAACACTACCAGGTCTGGTAACTGTAGCAGAAGCGCGAGCAGCAGCTTGGTCTGCTTTTGCTTGCTCTGCCAATAAACCACCAGCACCAACCAAACCTAACAAACAAATGCTTCCTTTAACGATTGCAGATACTTTCATGTTTACGAACTCCTCGTCGTTGTGTGTATCTTTGCGCTCTTAATATAGCCTTCACTTTCAGTAGTAGTTTCAGTGTAAATGCTGAATTTTTTAGGAGAATTACTGGTGTTAAATTTTGAATATTAATGGGCATAATTTCTAATATTGATTTTAAGTTCAGTGTTGTATTTTTCGATAAATACGGTAAATATGGACTCATATTTGATTTTTGAAATATACGTAGGGTGCGTTATGACATAGGCTAACGCACCGTGCAAAGGCTTTGGTGCTGTACTCTCGCCGATAACACACCCTACAGATACTTAGATTTTTTCAGAAGTCAAATCGGATTCCTATAGAAATTTAAGATTAATTCTTAGTTAAATAATTTCTATTGCTGTTTTTGAGTAAGTAACTTTATACAGAGTATTTTTATACAGTTAAGTAACTAACAAGATAAATTCAGCAAAAGTACTGATGTCACATCGAAATTTTGATGATGTACTAGGTATCGCTTGTGATATTTACGCGATATGCAACTTTCTCTTGAGTTCCTAATTTAGTGAGGCTACGGTGTACACGCAAGTTTGAATTGGTAGTCAGCAGTGGTGTGACTTCGTTAAATAATTCGTAGTTAAAAAGCTTGCTTGAGAAACAGTTGCATATTGCGTAATGTTTTTAATTTTACTTATCAACTTGGGGCTAAATGCATGAGTGACGGTATTGCTTTGCTCACTAAAGGTGATTACTCAGAGGCTGTTGCCTATTTCCAAGAAGAAATTATTAAAAGCCCAAATGAGCCAGAAGTTTATTTTCAATTAGGAACTGCTTTGGCGTTAAGTAGTCAAACTCAAGAGGCGGTGAGTGCTTTTCAGCAAGCTCTACAAATCAATCCAGAATATGCAGAAGCTTACAGTAATCTAGGTGTATTATTTTCTCTTCAAGGACAGATTGAGGAAGCTATTACTTGTTATCGTCAAGCTGTACGTTTACAACCAAATTTTCCTGAAGTTCTGCATAATCTGGGGCTTTTGCTGAAAGAACAAGGCAAGTTAGATGAAGCGGTAAGCAGTTTTCGAGAAGCTTTAAACCTAAACCCCAATTATATCGAAGTTCTAAATAATTTGGGTTTCATTTTAAGGCAGCAAGGAGAACTAGATGAAGCTATTACTCTATTTAGAAAAGCCCTGACGTTGAGTTCTGATGATGTTGATGCTCTCAATAATTTGGGTTTAGCTTTGAAAGCAAAGGGCATGTTAGCAGAAGCTGTTGTCTATTTCAAACAAGCAATTCAGCTAGCACCACAAGAAGCGATCGCTCACAACAATCTAGGCACAATTTACAAAGATCAAGGACAAATTGAAGAAGCGATCGCCTGCTACCGTCAAGCAATTGAGCTTGACTCCAACTATGCAGAAGCTTACCGGAATTTAGCATTAATCCTCACTCGCAAAAATCAGTTAGAAGAGGCAACAGAATACTTACAGATAGCCTTACAATTACAGCCAGATTTTCCCGAAGTTTTAAATAATTTGGGGATTATTTGCAAGCGTCAAATGAAATTCCAAGAGGCGATCGCTTACTTTGAAAAAGCGATTGAGTTACGTCCTCATTACGCTCTTGCTCATAAAAATTTAGCTGATATCTCTGTGCTAACAGTTCGCATAGATAAAGCTATTACCAGTTATCAACAAGCACTAAGTTGGGGATTGACTGACCAAGATGCTTGTGTTTCTCTGTGCAGTCTTCTGCGTCAGCAATCTCGCATGGAGGAAGCTCTATTTTGGAGTCAAAAAGGTCTAGAACAATATCCAAAATGCGCTCCTCTACATTATACTCAAGGTCTGATTTATATTCAGATTAGTAAAGCAGATAAGGCAGTTGAAAGTTTACAACAGGCTCTGGACTTAGAACTGGAAAAGCCTGAAATTTACTATTACTTAGGAGAAGCTCTCATCTCTCAAGGAAGGCTGACTGAAGGTAGAGATGTGTTGCAAAAAGGCTATTGTGTAAACCGCGATCCTAATTTTCGAGTCCGACGAGCTTTGTCTTTGCCTGTAATTTTAAGTTCTTGCGAAGAAATTGATCAAGAACGCGATCGCCTGCTTCATGAAATGCAAGCATTGGATGCTGAAGGCGTTACACTGAGAGATCCGGTTGGTATTGCTCCAGGAGTGAATTTTTACTTAGCCTATCATGGTCGTAGCGATCGCCAACTGCAAGAAACACTTGCTCGCTTTTACTTAAATAGTTGCCGAAATCTCGATTGGGTTGCTCCTCATTGTAAAGGCGATCGGCCTCTACGCAAGCGCTTGCGAATTGGCTTCTGTTCCCAATTTTTGCGTAGACATACAATGGGCAAACTCTACGGAGGTATTCTTGAGCAATTACCCCGCGACCAATTTGAGGTAATTTTGCTCCGCCTGCCTGACTTTAAGGATGCTATGACTGCAAAAATTAATAGCTATGCAGATAGTATTATCTCCTTGGACAGCAACTTAGTCAGGGCACGCCAACAAATTGCTGAGCAAGAACTAGATTTGCTGTTTTATACCGACATTGGGATGTCTCCCATATCTTGCTTCCTGCCTTTCGCCCGACTCGCACCAGTTCAATGCATGACTTGGGGACACCCTTCCACCACAGGTATCCCCAACGTGGATTATTTTCTTTCAGCAGAAGTTTTTGAATCTGAGAATGCTCAAGAACACTATAGCGAGCGTTTAATTCAACTCAAGCAACCAGGAATTTATTACAATCGGCCAACTCTGCCTCTTCCTGCCAGCCGTGAAACTTTTGGTTTGCCCTCTGAAGGTTCCTTGTACCTTTGTCCTCAAAGTTCATTCAAGTTTCATCCAGAGTTTGACCAAATTATTGGGGATTTATTGCGACGTGATCCGCAAGGATGGTTTGTACTGCTAGAAGGAACATCCTCTCACTGGGATGAGCTATTGCGGCAACGTTGGGCAAAAGCTATTCCCGATGTTGCCGACCGAATTTTAATTATGCGACGGCTGAGTTATGAAGAATATCTACAACTGTTGATGTTAGGGGATGTCATGCTAGACCCCATTCACTTTGGGGGTGGCAATACATCCTTAGAAGCATTTGCCGCTGGACTACCCATTGTTACTTGGCCAGGTGATTATTTGCGTAGCCGACTTACCTATGGCTTTTATCAACAAATGGGTTTGCTAGATTGCGTTGTTGGGGATGCTAAATCCTATGTTGAGACGGCATATCGCCTCGTGCATGACTTGGAATGGCGTAGCCACATTCAACAAGAAATCCAAAAACGAGCCTCAGTATTGTATGAAAATCAAGCCGCTATTGCTGAGATAGCTCAATTTTTCCAACTTGCTATCACTGCTTACGACTGTCATCAAACTATTCGCACCTGGAGGTAATCAAACATGCTGGTTTCTATCATCACCCCCGTAACAGGTAATCCTCTGATGAAACAGGCGATTCAAAGCGTCCAAGATCAGGATTATCCACATATTGAACATTTAATTGTCATTGACGGTCAAGAGCGGGAAGCGGCAGCTCAAGCTATTTTGCAGGAAATTGAGTTTAAAAAACCTCAAACCCATGTTCTTTGCTTACCCTACGCTACAGGCAAAGATGGGTTTAATGGACACCGGATTTATGGCATGTCGCCTTTCTTAGCTAAAGGAGATTATTTAGCCTTTCTAGATGAGGATAACTGGTTTGAGCCAAATCACATTAGTTCTTTAGTTCAGCTTGTTGAAGAAAAGCAACTTGATTGGGCTTATGCTTTAAGAAAAATAGTCAATTCCGATGGCAGTTTTGCTACATACGACAATTGCGAAAGTTTGGGTAAATGGCAAGTCTTCTACAACAACCATCATCTCATCGATACTAATTGCTACTTTCTTAAAAAACGAATTGCCCTTCAACATGCTCACCAACTATACATGAGACATGGTGAACCTACAAACGAACCTGACACAGTAAGTATTAAAAGTTCAGCGATTATTTTGTGTAATGAATTGCTAAAAACCTATCCTCACTGTGATACTCCTGGCTTTTACACAGTTAATTACCGAGTTGGAATGAGTAAGTTTTCTGTAAAGCTTGAATTCTTCCATCAAGGCAATGCTGCCATGCAAACTAAATATCCTCAAGGTTTTCCTTGGCAAAAAGAATTTTTAATTGAAGGACACACTCAGCTTGTATCTAACGCAGTCCAAGATAATTCTTTTGTTCCTGCACTTTCCGCTCTTCAAATATCTTTAGCTGACTTTGAAAATAATAGTAAGGTTACTGCATTTAAAGATTCAACTCAAGCAATTGTAGACAGCTTGGGTTTAGAGAATCCTTACATTAATTTTAACTACCAAGATTATGCTTTAGATTTACAAGGCTGGGGAAGTAACGATCCTTTATTTAACCAGTTAATCGACCAAATCAAACCCAAGGTAATTATTGAGGTTGGGACTTGGAAGGGTGCTTCTGCTGTTCATATGGCAAAGTTATTACAGGAGAAGCACATTGATGGCACAATTATCTGCGTTGATACTTGGCTTGGAGGTTTAAGACTTCTGACGGGACAAAATGCTGTTAGCTTATCGCGAAAGCACGGTTATCCAACAATTTACTATCAATTCTTAGCAAACATCATGTATAATAATTTACATGATTCTATTGTGCCATTGTCACTGCCAAGTGCTACCGCTGCCCACTGGCTACAGCAAAAAGACTTCAAAGCTGATTTAATTTACATCGATGCTGGTCATGAAGAAGATGATGTTTATGCAGATATGACACAGTATTGGGAATTACTCAAACCTAATGGGATAATATTTGGGGATGACTATGCTGACCTAAGGTACATCGGTCTTATGGTCGCTGTTCATAAATTTACTAAAGAACACAATCTCACACTAAAATCAGCAGGTAATAAGTGGTGGTTGCAAAAGCCTGCTGATCCTCAAGAGGTAATTAGTGCTTTAAATCGTCGCATTTCTCAATTGGAAATGATGTTGTTAAATCGTGATGTTGAACTTATTTCCAGTAAAATAATTACTAATTCGTAATGCTGGTTATGGTTCTTCAATTTATTGATGGACTAAAAAAGAATTACGTCTTATCAATTACTTTGGAGAACTAAGATACCCGGCTTCTTTGAGAAGCCGGGTATCTGGGCATCGCAAGTAATTTTTTTGTAAAAGCGATAAGCATGATGGCATAGCGATCGCCTGCTACACTAAGTTAACGGGACTTCAAGAAAAATCAAGCCCAAATAAAGCCGAAACTGGCTTTATGAGCGGCGAATACGTCACGATTGACAGTCAACCACTCAACAAATCGAAAAGAAATAGCAGTTCTAAAGGCGTTATTAGCCTCAGTAAAAGTGTTCAAAGGTTTAGTTGCCCACCTACGTCTAAAACCGCCAGTTAATTGATGCCAAAGAATAAAATTCCTCGCCCCCTTGTGGGCGAGGAATTTGGTAATTGGTAATTGGCCTATTACTAATTACCAAAGCGGCGGGGCGGCTTTCCTCCCCACCCACGAGGGGATGGCTTTCAAGGGTAGGTTTTTCATATTCAGTCTGAAAAAGCCTATTTTTCCGTTCCGAAATCTTTCTCCGCGTCCCCGCGTCAACCAAAACGCGAAATCTAAAAAACCTACCCATAAGAGCGAGGGGATGGGGGATCAAGCGCCGCTTTCGATAAATCATCAAACCTTTGACACCATTTTTCAAAGCATGGAGGCATGGCTGTAGGTGTTGTCTCTTTCATCAGGGTTAGTTTGATGTGAAAGCTTTGATATATCTACATTATAAGCTTTTTTGATCTCTTTTTTGCCTAAGTCCCGATGCTAAGTATTGGTGGTACTATTAACAAGTTTCTCTCCTTTGAGCATTCGCCCCGCAGCTTCCAGAAGAGCTTCTTCAAGATAAGGCTTGGTGAAGTAGCCACTAGCACCGAGTTGTACTGCCATTTGTCTGTGTTTGTCTGCGCCTCGTGAGGTGAGCATAGCGATCGGTAGGTGGTTGAGGTTGGAGTCTTTCTGAATACGAGAGAGTAACTCTAGACCATCGCAACGAGGCATTTCGATATCACAGAAAACAATATCACAAGGTAGACCAGAGCGAAGTTTATCCCAAGCTTCCTGACCATCGCGTGCCTGTTCTACGCGATAACCCGCTTTATTAAACGTCAACGAGAGCAATTCTCGGACTGTAATTGAGTCATCAACAATCAACACCGTTGGGTCAATCTTCACAGCAGAAGTATCGGGCACTCCTTTGTGTTGCCAAGTACCACCAGCTTGATTGGATATCCGTCCCTGGAAGATGTCGATGATTTCCAGCACGTCTGCAATGGGCATTATGCGACCATCACCGAGGACTGTAGCACCTGCTACACCGATTGGTTTAGGTGCTGGCCCTTCAAATTGCTTGATGACTATTTCTTGTTCACTCAGTACTTGGTCAATTTGCAGCGCAATCAGAGTATTGCCCGATCGCACTACAACCACAGAAACCATATCATCATCTCGATTACCGCCATAGACGTTACCGCGACTGAGTTGGCGATTAAAGGTCAACAGTTCCTTAAGTGGTCGGAAAGGCAACTGGGTATCTCGCCAGGAAATAAATGATTGCCCATTAGCATCTTGCTGGATATTTTTGACTGGGATATCCAATGTATCTTCGACACCATCCATCGGGAAGGCAATTCTCGCTCTATCTGAGACGCAGCAGAGAGCTTTACAAATACTTAGAGTTAGTGGTAAGCGAATGGTAAAAGTTGTGCCTTTACCGATCGCAGAATCGGTGTTAACTGTACCCCGAATTTCACTAATTTCGGAGCGAACGACATCCATACCTACACCGCGACCAGACATCTCATCTGCTTGGTCTTTGATGGTAAAACCAGATTGAAACAGCAGGTCATAAACTTCTAAGCGGGACATGGTTTTTGCTTGGGCTGGTGTAATCGTGCCAATCTTGACGGCTTTGGCTTTAATGCGTTCTGGGTCGATACCTGCGCCATCATCACCCACGGAAATCACTGTTTGGTTGCCTTGGTGGAAGGCGCGAATGGTGATAATACCTACAGGTGCTTTACCAGCTGCTTGTCGTTCTTCTGGGGTTTCAATGCCATGAGCGATCGCATTATTGAGCATATGAGTCAGCGGGTCAGTTAGATGATCCAAAATCATCTTGTCAATTAAGGTATCGCCACCTTCGATGACTAACTCCACTTGTTTGCCACATTTAATGGCATTATCGCGCACTCCTCGGCGCAAGCGGTCAATTGTTTGGGCAAAAGGTACCATGCGTGCCCTAGTTAATCCCTCTTGCAGTTGGGTGGTGACTTGGCGGAATTGCCGCGCAACTCGTTCTGTTTCTTCGGTCACGAAATCAATGTCACTAGCCGACTCACGCACCCTGACAATTCGCTCGATCATCTGCTGAGATAGTGTGTGGAACGGGGTAAAGCGATCCATTTCCAATTCGCTAAAACCCCTGTCGGTGTCGGAGTCATAAGATTTGGCACTGGAATCTTGAGTTTTGCGACCGGCGAGTAGAGAAGCTTCAAGAAGCGATCGCTCATACAATTCTTGCATCCTGGCTCCAACATCAGAGAGTTGTTGTACTTGAATCAACAAGTTATCTAGGAATTGCCGCAACCGTTCGTGATTTTGCTCTAAGGTATTGCGGTTTACCACCAACTCGCCAACCAAATTGCTCATATCGTCCAGTTGTTTGACTGGAACTTTCATTGTTTCTTCAAATTTGGCAGCGCGGCGAGTTGAGGAACGCGGAGTTTTATTTGTGTTTTGTTTTGCCAGTGATGAGTGCGATATTGTTTGATCTGCTTCTGCTAGCAACTTTTCTAAGTCACCAAATTCATCTCCTGCACCTGACAAAGATACAGCTATGTTTGCCGTGTTGTGAGGCGATAGCAAAACTGGTTGATTTTGGGGTGTTGTTAATGCCTGATTGTTATCTGTAACTAATAATGCTTCTAATGCAGCAAAATCCACTTCTGGTGTAGAGATAGACCCAGAAACGGGTGCTACTTCCTCTGCCCTCAATAATGCTTCTAAATCAGCAAATTCGTCTTGAGGGGGAGTTTCATCTTCTGAAGTAACTGCCGTTGGTGTTGTACCCAATTCTTCAGTTGCAGCCTCATCTGCTTGTGGCAGATCCTCCACCTGCTCAGACAAATCCATTGCTAGATTTTCATCTAATTTCAAGTCAAATGCTGTTATGTCTTCTTGAGCGATCGTTTCTGTCAAGTCACTATTTACTGTGTTTTCTAATAACTCTTCTTGGTTCGCTGCTGGCAAAGAGGTTTCAGTAAATAATAAATCATCGATTAAACTTGGTTCTGCACTGTCAGTTTCTGTAAAATCGAATGCAGTCTCTGTAGGATTATTTTCTGCTATGTCTGCAATTTCTAAGTTGAGTATAGGTAGTGCTGAATCTAGTTCTGTAATAGATAATTCTGTTACTTCCGATTGCATATCAATCGAGTTTTCTGTGGCAATATCCTCAAATAATTGTGGTGGTAAATTTTCATTGATATTGTCGTAAGCATCAAGAAAATTACTTGATTGCGTTTGGGGTGTTGAGTCGGAAGTTAATTCAATAGCTAGTAAATCATCAATAGAATTGTCTGTAGTTTCCGGATGAATGACGATATCTTCAAATAATTGTAGAGGCAACTCTTCATCAACAGTATCAAACAAATCAATTTCTAGCTCAGCAAATGTTTGCAGAGAATCTTCAGCCGATATCTCAGGCAGCTGGTTAGTGAATTCTGGAATAAATTCTAAAGCTTCAGGTTGTTGCGATAAACTACTAATTTCTTGTGGAGAAATTTCACTATTATCTATGATCGATTCCGTTGTTGGATTACTTGGTGCGACTTCTGAGAATAAATCATCTTCAATATCTGATGAAAATATTAGATCCAAAGGCTGCTCTTGTTCTGGAAAAGTGATGTCTAAATATTCTAAGTCAAAATCGACCACGGGGTTGAGTATTGGTTGCTGGCTATCAGCTAAAACATCATCAGCAGATACTGCGAATAAGTTTTCTTCATCGAATTCGTATTGTTGCGAGGCTATGGTTTCTTGATTCCAGAGGTTGCTTAACTCATTTTCGGAAAATGAAAGCTCAGATGTTGATGCTGAGAGTGTATCAAGCAACTCGCCAATTTCTGACTCATTTGTGAGTGGTGTCTGTTCTTCTAAGTCAGATAATAAATTGTCTAGAGAAAAAGCTTGTGGTTGAAGGGGGATATTTTGTGGTTGTATGTAGTCACTATCAGCAGTTGACTCTGTCAAATCTGCATTCTCAGTGATAGAGTTTGGTTGATTGGTGGATAGCTCTATACTGGCAATAGTTTCCGCTCCTGTGGGTAATGATTCATGATCATTTAGTGACAGATCTAATAAATCTTCCGCCACATTGCTGTTGTGAAAATCATTTTGACCATCTTCTACAGAAGAAAGCTGTAAATCGTTATAAATATCTGATATTTCTTGTGTATTTTCTGAACTATTAATATCGTTTAAGTTTAAAGATGTGGTAGATATTGGTTGAGGTTCTAGATGATCTTTTTCTAAGAAGTTGTCGCCAAATAGCAAAGACAAGTCTTCTGTTGTCTTTGTTGTTGTGGGGCGTTGTTGATGAATTATTTTTTCATCAACTAAGAGTAAATCGGATAAATCACTTTCAGTATCTTCAGTTTCATTGCTGTTAGCATCAATATCAGATTCCTCGACAGCGATGATGTCTAAAATTTCTTCTTGTTGCCAGGTTTCGTCTAAATCAGGAGTTTCGCCTTCAAATAGATCAGCAAGGGTATTTAACTCTGCTATTCCTACTTCTGGCCCATGAGGATCGATACTGTTATTTCTCGGAGCTATTTCGATTTCCTGATCTGGCAAAGAACTAAAAGGAATATCTGATGTTGGATGTAAATCTAGTGAGAGATTTTCACTAGTATTTGCATCTAAGTTGAATTGCTCAATTGGCTCAGATAAACTATCTACATTACTTGTAGATGGTGCTAACTGTAGTAATTGTTCGGTGTTATCAATAGCAAAATTGTTGGTGGATGGAATCAGTTCTGTTGTGGTTGATGTTTCTGTGACGATCGCAGACTGTTCTACAGTTAAATTAGGCGTAATTTCTAACAACTCAATTTCTGGAAAGCTCAAGAGTCCTTGTAATTGTTGACTAATGACAATTTCGGTTTCTCTATTTTGTATGACTAATTCTTGAGCTTGTTTAATTTCGGTAATAACTATTTTTGCTAAAGTAAGATATGTGTTTTCGGAGTTGGCGATCGCATCTGCTGCCGCTTGTAATAAACTACACCAATTAGGCAAGTTAAAGCGATCGCCAAGTCTAGCTAATTGCTGACAGCATTGTTGAAGATTTTGACGGCTTGCGGATGTTGCTGGTTGCTTAAATAATTGCAACATTTCTCGCAGTGTTTGTAAAACCTGGGTTTGAAACTCACTCCAATCATCTGTTGCTTGTAGCGCTAATGAAGAATTTTCGAGAGATTTATGCTGAACTGCTTCAGGCAAAGGAGAAATTTCTCGTGGTAAGAAAATTTCTGTAAGTGTGCTGGTACCATCTGCGGTGTTTGCATGTTGTTTAATCGCACCATTACTGTGTACCAATAATTCTAGATGCTGATTCAGCCATTGAAAGACTGGTTCAGCTTCTGACATCAAAGTATTAGCGGCTTCTTCTGTCAGACCAAACGGTTTGCTTAAATGCTCTAATAAGGCTTTGAGAGTGTCAGAGACACCAAGAAATAAAGACTCTAGCTTTTGGTCAATTTTAACCGGATGTTCTTTGAGAACCTTGAAACAATCTTCTAGACGGTGGGCAGTGTGCTGGATGCTGCTTAAGCCTAGCATCGCCGCTCCTCCTTTAATGGAGTGAGCCGCCCGGAAAACTTCGTTAACCATTTCCGGGTCGTTGAGGGTACTTTCGAGATTTAGCAGCCCCTGCTCGATAGTATTGAGATGGTCTCTTGCTTCTTCAATAAAGTAACCCAAAATCCGCTGTTGTTGATCCGGCAGCATAATAAAATTTCTGAGTGCTGAGTTTTGAATTGTGTTCTTTGTCCTTCGACATTTACAAATGACAAATGACAAAGGACAAATTATCTAGATTCGATGGTTTCCACGCGGAAGCGTTCAACGGAGGCGATTAAGTCGCGAGATACGCCTACTAAGTGTTGTAGGGCACCAGAAACTCGTTGTGCTTCTTGAGAAGTTTCTTGGGCTGTGAGTTCTACTGATTGCATGACCTGAGCGACGGCGCGGGAGGTTTCCGTCTGTTCTACAGTGTCACTGGTAATTGAGCGGACAAGAATGTCGATACGATTTGCCACTTGAATAATATTTTCTAGCGATCGCTTGGCTTCTTCTGCTAATTTTGTACCTTTAATTACCTGTTGTGTACCTTCTTCCATTGCGGTCATGACTGAGCCTGTTTCGCTTTGGATTTGCATGACGATTTGTTCGATTTCTTTGAGGGATTTGGCTGATTTATCCGCTAGCTGACGAACTTCATCGGCAACGATGGCAAATCCACGTCCGGCTTCTCCCGCCCTTGCTGCCTCAATACTGGCGTTGAGTGCTAACAAGTTAGTTCTAGAAGCAATTTGAGAAATCAATGCCACAATTTTAGAAATTTCTTGTGATGATTCCGCTAGACGCTTCACTTTGCGAGTTGTTTCGGCAACAGTTTCGCGGATTTCCAAAATCCCTGCTACAGTATTTTCCACCGCTTCGCCACCTTTGAGAGCGATCGTGCTAGCATCACGAGCAACTGTTTCTGCTTCTCGTGCTGCTTCTGCTACCCGCTGAATCGAGTCGGTCATCACTTGCACAGAGTTGAGGGTGACTGCTAACTCTTCTGCTTGGCGTAAGGCATCACTCGATAGAGCTCTTGCGAAGGTTTCGGAATTAGTTGCACCTTTTGTGACATCTCGCGCGGCAACTTTTACCTGTTGCACGATATCTCGCAGGTTTTGAATTGTCAGGTTAAAAGCGTCGGCTACGGCTCCTAAAACGTCGGCTGTCACCTCAGCTTGGACAGTCAAATCTCCTCTAGCTGCGCCTTCTACATCGTCTAACAGGCGAATTACTTGGCGTTGGAGATTTTCTTTAGCTTCTTCTTGTTCATCGGCTTTGCGTTGGGCTTCATTGGTGGTCGTGAAAATTACACGGGCCATTTCATTAAAGCCTGTAGCTAACTGTCCTAATTCGTCCTCTGAATAGACTGTAGCTTGCACATTGAGATTTCCTTGACGCACAGCATTAAACTGTGTTTGTAAGTCCTTGGTTGTGCGGCGAATTTGTTTAAGTGTGAGATTCCCCATTAAGCCTGCGGTAGCAAAACCTGTAATCCCGGCGGCTAAAGCCATTGCCCAACCAGTGTTGCGTACCGATTCGCGTTGTTGGGGTGGCGAAAATGTGGTGACAGCGAAACTAACTGTGGCGACAACCAACGCCGAGGCTACACCTACAGCCCCAGCCACTAACCATTGTTTCTTTTCTATGGAAGCGTTTTCTAATGGTGCTAATAAACCCTGCTCAACCGTTACATGCGGTTCAATCTTCGCGGCGTCTGCTTGAGTAAATACTGGGACTGCTTCTTGAGAACCTGTAATGGAAAATAGTTCTTCATCGCGATCGCCCGCTGTATTACTGGTGGAAACCTCAGCAACTTTAGCACGGGAACTACCACTAGTTTCTAACGAACTAGAAAGCATTGCCATATTACCGAAGTTAGAACTTTCTTCGATCAAGTCAAAACCCGGAATATTTCCTAAATCATCAAATTCTTCAAAGTCATCCAAAAACTCGATGTTGCTCTTGGAATTTTCTCCATTTATCAGACGATTTGTGTTTTCATGATCAGTTAATACTTCTGACCCAAAAGCAGACTCGAAAGCCTCAAGATCAAAACTTTCATCATCAAAGTTATTTTGATTGATGAGTTCACCTGAATTAACCTGCTTCTCGGCCAAATCAAAATTACTATTAAAAGCTGAAGAGGTGTTTCTCAATTCTGGTTGGAAGGCTGTTTCGTTTCTAGTTTCCTGCTGACGCGACCATTTATCTGATGCAGTTTGAGTCATATGAGCTTGACTATTATATTCAAAGCTTTTTGTTATCGAATCATTATTTAATTCCCTCTCGACAATTACTAAAGTTTCATCTTCATTATTTTTTTGAGAATCTAAATTGCCAATTCTCGAATCTAGTTTATTTGATTCAATTACTAAATCAGGAGTATTTACCCAAGTTTTGCTGGTTGATGAATCAACTTTTGCAAAAGGTGAAGAGTGATTATTATTCTTAGCAAATGTGGAATTTTCGCTTGGTTCAGTAAAACTATCTTGTGAGCTATCGTCTTGCCAAAAAGCCGGTAGTTCTAGTTCCGTTTGACCTTCCCATTGCTCTTGTGATTCTTGACTAGATGCAAAAGGATCATCGGCAAAACTAGCGAATGAATTTGATGTTTTGCTAAATTCAATACTATCTGAAGGGATATCGAATGGACTGTCTAATGATAAATCTTCTAGAGCATTCATTTCTGGTTGATGCTCTGCAAAGGAGTTAAAATCGAGGCTATTGCTATCAAACTCGTCGCTATTATCCAGTTGTTGTAATTCTTGTTCACTGTATACCAGAGGATGAGCAAATTCTGCGGTATCTATTTGCGCTTTAGCTTCTAGTGTAGCGACTTGACCGCCCATTGATTGGAGGTATTGATTTATATTTGCCAAACCATTATTGGCAAAACCAATGATTTCCAGATCGTCAGTTAAATGTAATACTTGTTGATATTCTGCCTGTGCTATGTGATATTGTTGCAAAACGTAGTAGATGTGGCCCCGTAACAAGCGAGAGTTAGGGTCACTCGGTAGGTTTTGCACTACTTGGTCAACCAGGGTAGCGGCAACTTCATAGTTCCTTTGAACATAAGCTGTCATCGCCTGTTGATATGTTGGCTCGTAATCATCTATACCTGCTGCCATTTCCTCCTCCCAATTTCATCCCGCCCATCGCGCACTTCGCACAATTGCCATTTGATCGAGTAGTCGTAGACACTTATTGTTTTTAGCATCTAATAACCACTCTCCGCGTAAAAACGGAGCCATAGTATCTGGAACATTATTTGGTGACGTGAGATGCTGGACATCTAGCCAGTCCATGCCACCGATTTCTTCCACGGCTAAACCTACTATCGTGTCTTGTTCTTCAATAGCAATCACTGGAATCTCGGCTCGGTCTGTGTTTAATGCAGTTGCTTCGCCGAGAAATTGACCCAAATCAGCTACCCAAATAACTCGACCTCGTAAATTTAGAGTACCCAAAAGTAAAGGTGAACCATTAGGAATTGGTGTGATTCTATCAGGACTTAGTTCAATTACTTCTCGGATGCCGATTGCTTGTAGTGCAAACTCCTGATGCGAGGGAATATAAAACCTCAGATGTAACTCACCTTCAGGACTTTCTACTTGTAATTCGGGTCGAAAGTGGTCTTGACCATTACCACTTAAAAAGTCCGGTTTACTGACCATATTATTCACATCCCGCTAAGTTAACTAGTCGCCTGCGGACGCGGTCTTGGGGAGCCACTGCGGTCTTGGGGTCTCCCCCATGAGCGACTGGCGTGGGAAACCCTCGTTTACTCGCTGTATCACCGCGTCCTCATATCGCCTGGTCTGAGTGATTTTCATCTTTATCCTCGCAGCAGTTGTTTGACTGTTCCCACCAACTCGGTTGGTTGAAATGGTTTGGCTATGTAAGCATCGGCACCTTGTTTCATACCCCAGTAACGATCAAATTCTTCGCCTTTGGAAGAACACATAACCACTGGAACATTTTGAGTTTTTGGGTCAGATTTTAATCTCCGACAAACTTCGTAGCCGTTCATCCGGGGCATGACAATATCTAATACCACTAAATCAGGAGGTGCGCTTTGAATTGCCTCCAACGCTTCTAGACCATCGCTGGCATGGGTAACTACTAAACCAGTTGCTTTCAGGAGGTCTGTGATCATCTCCCTTTGTGCGATACTATCTTCCACAATCAGAACTGTACTCATAAATGTCTATCTTCCTCCTGATGTAGAGGTTCCTAGTTGGAACATTCCCTGATTCCTCCGTAAGTATTAAATGTATAAATTATCCTAAATGCTCACTAGATTACTGAATATTGGTGTTTTACGGTATTGATTGATTCTGTGATAGCATTTTTTACCTCATCTTGATGGAATCAACAAATATCGGATCTCTTTTATACCCCTTACACAATAGATTTTACGAATATAGTTCAATTTTTCCCATGATTTATGCTCTATTATTGTCAACACTGTTGGTGTAGATGTATTTCTCTACGAGCATGAGCAGCTCAGTATCTGTGAATGGTTTTGTCAAATAATCTGTTGCCCCGACCATATTAGCTCTGACTCGATCAATAAATCCATCTTTACCAGTAAGCATGATAATCGGTATTATCCGAAATGGGGTGGATTGTCGCAGCATGGCGCAAATCTCGTATCCTGCCAGTTCTGGCATAGTGATGTCGCAGATGATTAAATCTGGCTTGAGTTGAAAAATGATACCAAGCGCCTCTAGAGGATTGGTAAAAACGATCGCTTCATAACCTTGGGTTTGTAGTATAGACTCTACAGTTTTACAGATGGCGATCGCATCGTCAATACATACTATCCGTCCTCTGTAATTTTCCGGTAAATCCTGAGTTCCTATGTAATTCTCTGCTTTAGAAGTAACTGAATATACTATTTGCAGCCAACCTTGCTGTACATAGGGATATATTGCCTTGGCAACTGTCAAAATATCTCGGTTGAGATAGCGAGCCAATTGACGCAGGGATGTTTTACCATCTGCCCATTGCTGTAGCTTATCTAATGTTGCTGCTGGTAGTGAAGCCAGCCGAACTCTGTCAGCCAATACTGGTAATTCTTCAGGAGACTGAATATATGGATATAGTTGCTTCCACTCTTGTACCTGCTTGATAATTTTGGTCACAAGAGGGGCAACTTCTAAAGTTTTTAACTGTGGTGCAAGTGCAACACCCTGGCGAAAAATGAAATGACCTTGATGTAAACTCAGCAAGTCGAACAGGGTTTCATGCACCAAGGAGTTGATGATATTAGCCGCTATCTTGGGGTTGATGATGTTTTGCTCCAAGAGTGCCCAAATATAGCCGTACTCTGGCATATTCATTGCTGCGAGGGAAGTCAGCCGTTTTTCATTGGGTTGCATCTCGACTCGGTAATGACGTAAATAATCGTTAATCCGAGAAAAACAACTCTCGCCTGCTTGGCAATAAATTATTTGACCGTTACCAAAAAAAACAAACCACGACTGTTGTTGAGGGCGATGTCTCAAAGCCTCGTCTCGTTCCAGTTTTTTGCTAGGTTGAAAACTTTGAGTCTCTACTAATAGTTGTCCAGTTCGTTGTCCTAACTCAATTAAGTGTAGGATGCTACAAATATCAATTTCATTTAAATTTCCCTGCATTTAGCTAAAAGGTACTCCCTTTAAACAATTCAAAATTCAAGTTGCGCTTTAAAATTGAAGATTGTTGACGACGGGGATTTCAAGCCCGACTGAAACACAAGCAAAGAATACATTCAGCCATCAACTTTAAACTTTCGTAATACACTTAGTCAAAGCTAGTGTTAACACGGAAGTCATCATCACAGCCATCAGTACAAAATATAAAGGCGCGGCCAAGTCGCTCTGTTGATATCTTGCAATATTCTCAACAAGGACTCTCAAGGTTCCAAGCTAATAACACAAGCACTTGAATTGGATTTAGTTATCGCAATCATAGATGATGAACCTGTGGAAATTACTGGGACTGTTGCAAGATATCAGCGTTATAAATATCAAGACGAATATCAAGCGTCTATAAATAATTGTGTCTGTCTTGTTTTGCTCAATTTAGGTTCAGTGAAACAAGTTAACAGAATTATCTAAGGTATATACCAAACATTGACTTTGAGTGCATCAATAAGGAATAACGGTGTGCTGTATTTAGCAGAAGTACAAAAGCAAAAAGGCGGCTTACTTGGTGGTGGTTCCAAAGCGGAACTAAAACTACTAGCTTGTCAAAAAACTGACCAAAATTGGAATCCTGTAACAGAAGAAGTAATTGCTGCGGAGGAAGCTAGTAAATTAAATGATGGTGCATTAGTACTAGTTGAGATCAATCCAAATCGTCAAGTGCAGCGGGTTCAGGAGGCTGGGCGGCCGCTAGTTAATATTTTGCAGAATTTTTCTCGCCAGTTGGAAAAGTTTAAGCTCAAAGAAGACGAGATTGATCAGTGGAAGCAATCTTTGACGTTTCAGGCGCAAGAGTTGAATCGCCGCGAAATGGATATGGAGGTGCGCTTAGAACAGCTGCAACAAGCGGAGGATGATTTTCAACGGTTAGATGAGCAAAAACAAGAAGTTGATGCATCCCGTGAGGAAATTGAGCGTTTACAAGCCGAAATTGATCGCAATCGTCAAGAACTAGAAGGGGCTTGGGAGCATTTACGGGGTGAACAACGCCGCCTGGAGGAACGTGAAGCCGATGGCCAACAGGGGACTGTTTTAGATGAGGAACAAAGTCGAGTGATGAGTGAGTTACTCGATCGCTTATCGAGTCGTGTTGCTCCCACTGAAGCAGTTAGGGAACACTTGCATTTTGCTTTTGAATTAGTAGAAAACCAGCAAACCACTCTCAATCCACACTGGCAGAAACTAGAGCAGCAAAAAACTCTGGCTACTCAACACCAACAGGAAATCGAACAGCTAGCGCAAACATTGAGCGATCGCCAACATGCATGGCAACAAGCCCAAAACTCTCTAGCACAGCAAACAGGACTGTTACAAGTAAATACAGCAGATCTTGCTAACAAGCAAGAATACGCGCGAATGCTCCAGGAGCAATTACGCAATCAAGAAGATTTATACCAACAGATTCATTCGTTGGCTGCAACCTCTGATGGTGTTGTTCTCAGCCAGCAAGTTGATGTGGCAACTTTGCAAAAAATGCCTCTAGATGAACTACAAAAAATAGTCAAAGACATTCAAGATAAGTTAGAAATCGACTCTAGTTTTGTTCACGATCAAGAACAAGAACTGAAATACAAGCAAGAAGCTATAGAAGAACTAAACAACAAGATTAATCAAGCATCTAACCAGGACATTATCAATTTAGAAATGGAACTGACAGATGAAAAAGACCTCTATCAGATGTTAAATTCTAGCTTGGTGGGACAACGCCGCAATTTGTTACAGCGGCAGAAGGTTCTTAAACAACATCAAAATATCCTGTTGCGGCGACAAGGGCAGATTATTGACGATGTAGAAGAGAATCAACAAATTAATTTGGGGCCAATTCTGTCACAAATTGAAATTCAGCGACAACAATATTCACAGGAAATACAGAAGCTGGAAAAAGAAATTGAGCAGATGCGTGCTGGGATGGAATTAGCTCAAGGGATGGTTGATAATCAAACTCACGACTTGGAAGAGAAACGCCAAGAATTAAAAGCGATCGAAGAAAATTTACTGTCTGTGCGAACCGCAAGCGCTCAATGTTGGGGTCAAATTAATCTCTATCAAGAAGCATTACAGCCAATTCAAGACGCCGTTGATAGCTTACGTCATAAACTACAGGGAGTTGCTGAATCTTTGAATCAAGTTCAAGAAACTGGTGATTATCAACTGCAAGCGATCGCCCAAATGCGTCAAACTCTCCAAAGTTTGATGTCTTAAAAAAGATCAGAAAAATGTATTAGTTATGTCCCTAGTTTTTTCTTAGGGTAGCCCGACAAGTCAAACTATAGAGATTGAAAAACTGAAAATGGCAATATGGGTACTATATGTGAATATCTACTCATTGACATTTACAACCATGAATGCAAAAGCAAAATTATCAACTTATGCGACTCTAACCATTGCCTTTTGTTCTCTAACTATTGGGACAGTTCTAGCTCAAATAAAACTGACAAACCAATCAAAATTATTTATTAATGGTATTGGACAGGTTAGAGTTGGGATGACTGTATCTCAAGCATCGCAGGCTGCTGGGACACGGTTAATTAGTGATCCACCTAATAACGATTGTTACTACGTTAAGCCTCAAAGGGAACCAAAAGAGATTGGCTTTATGGTGACAGCAGGTCGCATTGCTCGGATTGATGTATGGAGAAATAGAGAAATTACTACCCTCAAAGGCGCAAAAATTGGTGATACCGAAGCGCGAATCAAGTCACTTTACCCAGGACAAATCAAAGTTACATCTCATGAATACATAATAGGAGGACACTACCTCACCTTGATACCAAAAGACCGTGCTAACCGAAATTATCGTGTTGTATTCGAGACTGATGGCAAGCGTGTTACGTCTTTTAGGTCAGGTAAACTACCAGAAGTTGAGTATGTTGAAGGATGTTCTTGATTTAAACCAACAACACCTTTCAGAGGGAGTGGCGATGTGGGAGTAGGGAACCCACGCCTTAAGGCGTAGGATTGAAGTAAGGACGCATTGTGCCTCGTTGCAAGCAATCTCGGCACAAATCTT
>NZ_JCACKM010000058.1:0-41582 GCF_059505385.1 Desmonostoc vinosum | reverse complement strand
AGAGTCATTGAGAAGCCCGCGCTGTACTCGAAGAGTCAGCGTCGGGTACGTCACTAACGAGGAATCCTCAGTGATCGCCTTTGCCTTTCATAATCCAGTCAAGCGATTCTGTAAAGATAGAATTTTCTCATCTCAGCGAATCGTGCAGCAAATGAGATTGAGAATCTACTAGCGTGTCAAGGCTAAAATAGTGTAATAGCCGTAGGTTGGGGAGCCACTCACGTGCGGGGGTTCCCACCGTTGAGGGAAGTGGCGTTTGAGGAACCAAACCCAACACCGAGATACATGTTGGGTTTCGCTCCGCTCAACCCAACCTACAATTTTTTTGCAACATTTAAGGCTAGACACGCTACTACCTAAGTAAACCCACCTCGTCAAGAGAGTGAAGCGATCGCCATTTTTCGTCAATTCTGATATGGGTGTGATTATGGGCGATAACTTCGTTAAGCTTCTCTTCTCCTTCGGAGACGCTAACGCGAACGAGACGCTCCGCGTAGCTTGCTTAAGCGTAGGATACGCTAACGCATCTGTCGGTTTGCTATCGTTATAATCTAAGCTAGATGCCAATAAAATCAAGTTTTCTATGACTTCACCTATAAAAATTCGCACTAGAGCGATCGCCCTAGTGTAACAATTACCGAAAGAATCTTTAGTAAAGGCAATTGAAAGAAAAATATAAACAGTTCCGAGAATTAATCAGCTATCTCAACTGTTTTGATGCTTAATTGCTAGCCAAGATATTAGATAAGAGAGAGTTAAGGAAATGACACAAGCACTACAAAAACTAGTTACATTTGATGAATTTTTAGAGTTTTTAGCAACACAACCAGAAAATATCCGGTATGAATTACACGATGGAGATATTATTCAAATGCCCCCACCATCAGGGAAGCACGAGCTAATTGTAGCTTTTTTAACAATTATTTTAGGTTATGAATGCCTTCGCCTTAAACTTTTTTACGGTATACCTAAAACCGCTACAGTGAAACCAGAAAATAAAACGTCAGGGTACTATCCAGATGTTTTATTAATAAATTTTTCCAACTTGAGCAATGAACCACTATGGGAAAAACAATCAATCCTTAGTAAACCAGAATCAATACCATTAGTAATTGAAGTGGTCAGTACTAACTGGAGAGATGATTATCATAAAAAGTTTGCTGATTATGAAGAAATGGGTATTCAAGAATATTGGATTGTAGATTATGCAGCTTTGGGTAGCAAAGAGTTGATAGGCGATCCCAAACAGCCAACAATCACAATTTACTCTTTAAGTGATGAAGGTGAATATAGGGGAAAAAAATTTAGAGGTAACGATCGTATAGAGTCGCTAATATTTCCAGATCTAAATCTGACTGTAGAACAAATTTTTGGTGCGCGTTATTGACCTCGCCACTTTTTCTCAATCCTTATATGGGTGCAATCATGAGCAATCGCTGATTAATTATGCATTTGAGCGCCTGAGAATTCAAAAAGCGATCGCCATTTTTCGTCAATTCTGATATAGGTATGATGATAAGCGATCGCCTATTGAACTCAACGAAAGCAACTTCTGTCGTCCCGGAAGTAACTTCTGCCGCGACGTTTCCGTATTCCGCGCAGCCGGAAGCAACTTCTGTCGTCCCAGAAGTAACTTTTGCCGCGACGTTTCCGTATTCCGCGCAGCCGGAAGCAACTTCTGTCGTCCCGGAAGTAATTTTTGCTGCGACGTTTCCGTATTCCGCGCAGCCGGAAGCAACTTCTGCTTTGACATTTGTTTTAGAAGACTATAAGTTATTTTTTTTACAAAAACCAATAATTTTACGTATGACAATCTGGGAAACAATTGTCCACTATAGAGTTATGAGAATTTTAAGAAATGAGTATCAATTATGGCAAGACAAAAACGTAATTCCGGTGTTCTCAGTAAGGCAGAGATGCGTCTAGCCTGCGTCAAATCAATTAGTCCAACGCTAGATATTGGAGTGGGCTTAACAGTTAAAAATTATACTGATAAAATTGCATCTCTACGTGAATCTCTGGAAACTTACAATACTATCCTCTCTACTATTGATGTTTTATCAACTCAGATTGCTGAAAAAGAAAAAGATTTAGCAGACTACTCTCAGCAAATTTTGCTTGGCGTTGCTTATAAGTTTGGTAAAAATAGCCATGAGTATCAAATGGCTGGAGGAACTCGTAAAAGCGATGTCTACGACAGGCTACGCAAGCGGCGTACTGCGCGTCAAACTAATACCGATCATACCCCGCCCTCAGCCGCTCTCGATGCATCAAGCTGATTGGTAGTCACAATTTGATGGTGCATTGAGCGATCGCGCTAATTGCTAAAATGCGATAAATGCGATCGCTATGATGTTGAACTGCTTTTCTAGTAATCAAAGAATAAATTGTTGCATTATACTTTTACTCGCGTTCCCATCGTGACGCAAGTACAAACAACAGATTTAATCGTGACGCAATCGCATGTTAGTAAAAGTTTCAGTTAATTTCCCACTTCACATCAGCACTTGAAAGTGTTAGCTATTGTTGTGGCAGTTAACGCCGATAGGTGAAAGCAGATGTTAGGTATATTCTTGCGATCAGTAAAACGACGTGGAAAAACACAACTATGCATTGAAAAATAAAATAGACTTAAACTCTTTTTCTTCGTGCTTTTTGCTCCTTGCTTTCTACTTTATCTCAATAATAAATATTCACGCCGACCTACTCAATACTTGAGAAAGTATAAAATAAAACTTTTTTTGGCGGTAAATCATTTGTAATAGTAATTAACCCTTAGTTAGCAAGATAGCTCTGTGCTTTCGGAGTATACTAATGAGCTTGATTAACCTAGATCTAGTGTTTAACGCCATTACTAGCATTGCTAATCCTTTAATTAAAGAAAAAATTCTGCGTAGTGAAACTGTAATTAAGTTACTCCAACAATTTCATCTAGATCCAGAGCATCCACCTGCTGATTTTAGCGGTGTTTACGCTTACGCCTTAGTAGAATATGGTGTAGGTAAACCAAAACCATTACTGGAATTATTTCGACAAGAAGCAATTAAACAAGCTTTTCGCACAGCATTAGACCATAACAATCCCTCAATTCTGCTTTCTGAGGTTGATACTTTTCTCGATGCTTATGCATTGGGCGATGATATCAGAGGTTTGCAACTTGATGTCAGACGAGAGGTAGCTGAATTTGCGACGGTATTTATCGAAGTGGCGAAACGTAGTCGTACACCTGCTGATGTGTTGATGAACCAAAAAATAGGTTCTCTACATAAAAGGATTGCAAGTATCCAAGAACAACTGGAAAGATTACCAACGCTGGAGGGAATTCGCACAGAAATCGCCAGGTTAGCAGTTGAAAATTATCCCGCATTACCAGGAACTGCAACTGCAACTAACAACAAGACACTTCGCGTCTACGCCTTAGCCCAACAAATGCGAGGATGGTTTGAAACCTTGGGCTATAGCTTTGAAAAGTATGAAATCTGGACAGAGGAATATTTTGAATGGATTATCAATATCCCAGTACGTCGCAGTTATGACCGCATTCTTGTACGTGGCGTGGCGGGAGAAGTAGGACTGAGTGATGTAATGGCCTTGCGTTCCTCAGTTGATGAGCAAAAAACTGATGAAGGGTGGTTAGTAACTACCCGCCGTATTTCCCGCGCCGCCAGGGATGAAGTTAAAAAGGAAGAAAATCATCGCCTTGACTGCTTTACATTTGACGAACTAATTGATTTAGATGCTGACTTTAGCGGGTATCTCGACTGGCTAGAAGCAGAAATCAAACGTCGCCAAATTGATACCAAGTATGTACCGCTTGCTTGCACCAAAGAAGAAATTGATTTAGTAACTAAGCGGCGCATCGGGGTGAGTCGATATGAAGCAGAAGACGGTTGGATTAATGGTTACATTGACCTTTGGCTTGATGACCCTGCCAAAGAGCATATCTCAATTCTAGGAGAATTTGGCACAGGTAAAACTTGGTTTGTCTTTTACTATGCTTGGACAGCACTGCAACGTTACCGCGATGCTCAAAAACGTGGTGTTGAACGTCCCCGTCTTCCTTTGGTAATCACTTTACGTGACTTTGCTAGGGCGCTAAATGTGGAGAATGTTTTGGCAGGTTTCTTTTTTACCCAACACAATATTCGCATCAACAGCGAAGTTTTTGACCAACTTAATCGCATGGGTAAATTGCTGCTGATTTTCGATGGCTTTGACGAAATGGCAGCAAAAGTTGACCGCCAACAGATGATTAACAACTTTTGGGAATTGGCAAAGGTAGTAGTTCCCGGTGCTAAAGTGATCCTCACTTGTCGTACTGAACATTTCCCAGAGGCGAAAGAAGGACGGGCTTTACTAAATGCAGAACTGCAAGCATCAACTAAAAAATTGACCGGGGAAACACCGCAATTTGAAGTTTTGGAACTGGAAAAATTCAACGATGAGCAAATTCAGCAGGTGCTTTTATATCAGGCGGAAGCAGCGACAGTTGCACAAGTAATCGGCAATCCGCAATTATTAGACTTAGCCCGTCGTCCGGTAATGACTGACTTAATTTTGGAAGCATTGCCAGAGATTGAGGCTGGTAAACCTGTGGATATGTCACGGGTTTATTTGTATGCAGTGCGGCGCAAGATGGAACGCGATATCAAAGCAGAACGTACTTTTACCTCTTTAGCGGAAAAACTGTACTTTTTGTGCGAACTTTCTTGGGAAATGCTGTCTACAAACCAAATGAGCTTGAATTATCGACTGTTCCCGGAACGCATTCGCCGCTTATTTGGTTCTGTTGTGCAACAAGAGAAGGATTTAGATCACTGGCATTATGACATGATGGCCCAGACAATGCTTGTCCGCAATGCTGATGGTGACTATACTCCAGCGCATCGATCGCTGTTAGAGTTTTTTGTAGCGTATAAATTTGCTGCTGAGCTAGGGGCATTAGCTAGTGATTTTACGGAATTGGCACAGGCGCGATCGCCCATAGATCAAAGTCTCACACCCGTTGATGATACTTGGTCTGGTTATTTCTCACGTGGTAATGGTTTGGGGAACGCACCACTAAGAACATTTAAAAGTGAGCCTTTGGAAAAGCTAAGAGAGACTTTTGGCAAAGCACCACTCACAAAAGCCGTCATGGATTTGCTTTTACCGATGTTAGCTAATCACGAATCCCTGATTAGTGTGATTGAAGCGACACGAGGTAAAAGCGAAGATGAGGTGGGTTATGTTGGCGGGAATGCCGCAACGTTAGCCCTGAAGAGAGATAAGTCAGCATTGCAGGGAAGAGATTTAAGTTGTGCAGTCATTAAAGGAGCGAATTTTACTCATGTAAATTTGGTAAATGTCAACTTTTTGGCAGCAAGTTTAGTAGATTGTGCTTTTACACAAGCGTTAGGTGCCATCTTTTCAGTTGCATTCAGTCCTGATGGAAGGCTATTAGCTACAGGTGATGGAAATGGCATAGTTCGCTTGTTGGAAACTGCCACCTATAGAGAAATTTTAACTTGCAAAGGTCATGGTAGTATCATCCCTGCTGTTGCTTTTAGCCCTTGTGGTCAAATACTTGCAAGCGGTAGTTACGATCAAACAATAAAACTATGGTCTATTCAAACAGGAGAATGTCTCAAGAGTTTGCCAGGTCATGTTTCGGGAATACGTTCAATCGCTTTCAATCCCAGCGGGACAATACTTGCTAGTAGTGGTAATGAAAATATCATCAGGCTTTGGGATGTAAATACTGGAGAATCGTTAAAAACTTTAGATGGGCATAGCGATTATGTACGTTCAGTAGCCTTTGACCCTTCTGGTATGAGGTTGATTAGTGGTAGTGGACATAGAGACAACACAATCAGGATTTGGGATATTAACAGTGGAGAATGCTTGAAAATTCTTCATGGTCACACTAAAGGAATACGGTCAATTGCTTTAAATTCTACTGGCGAAATTCTTGCCAGTGGTAGTAGCGATCGCACAATCCGCTTGTGGGATATTAATACAGGAAAATGTCTCAATATTCTCCAAGGTCATACTGATACTGTAATGTCAGTTGTCTTTAGTACTTGTGATCAAATAATTGCTAGTAGTGGTGTTGACCAAAAAGTACGACTTTGGGATGTTCAAACTGGGGAATGCTTAAAGATTATTCCGGGACACAATAATGTAGTGCGTTCATTAGCCTTTAACCCATCTGCTCAAACCTTAGCTAGTGGTAGCTATGATAAGACAGTTAAGATATGGGATATCAATACCTGTGAATGCTTAAAAACTATCCAGGGTCATGCCGATTGGATCAGTTCGGTAGCTTTTAACCCATCTGGTAAAACTCTTGCTAGCGGAGGCAATGATGCAACAATTATCTGGGATGCCAACACAGGTAAATGTTTAAAAACTTTGCAAGTACATACTGCTTGGGTATTTTCAGTTGCATTTAGTCCTTGTGGAAAAATGCTTGCCAGTAGTGGTGCTGACGCAAAAGTCAGATTATGGAATCTCGATACAGGTGAATGCTTAAAAATTTTATCTGGGCATACAGACTGGATATATTCAATTGTTTTTAGTACTGATGGTAAGCTGCTAGCTAGTAGTAGTAGTGATAGACAATTAAAGGTATGGTCAATTGCAACAGGGCAATGTCTAACAACTATTGATGCAGATCAAAGTACAGTACATTCAGTTGCATTTAATCCCATTAATGGAACATTAGCGAGTGGGGGTTTTGATTCTAATATCAAGTTTTGGGATGTTAATACAGGTGAATGCTTAAAAATTCTCCAGGGACATAGTGGTACTATTCGCTCGGTTGACTTTCATCCTAGCAGTAAAATTCTTGCTAGCGGGAGTTCTGACAGTACAGTGAGATTATGGGATTTAGAAACAGGCGAATGCTTAAAAATTTTGCAAGGACACTCGAAAGTAGTACAGGACATAGCTTTTAGTCCTGATGGGCAAATCCTGGCTACAGGTAGTGAAGATTTTACTATTAAGTTGTGGAATATTCCCACCGGAGAATGTTTGAAAACATTACAGGAACATACTGCTTGGGTATTTTCAGTTGCCTTCAGTCCTGATGGTGAAACCTTAATTAGCGGTAGCCGAGATGAAACAATCAAAATATGGGATATTAAAACTGGTGAGTGTTTAAAAACCCTCAGAAGCGATCGCCCCTATGAACACATGAATATCACAGGCGTTAAGGGTTTAACCTCAGCTGAAATTGCCACCCTCAAGGCATTAGGCGCAGTCGAAGATGGGAAAATATAAATAAAAATTAATTTACCTACCGCGTACCCCTACGCGGTAGCAAGCTACGCGTAGCACATCCGACAGGAGAAGTCGAACCACATCTCCCTCACCCCCCGTGAGGAAATCAGAACAATTTATGATCACAGACTACTATTTTTATTCGCGTAAACGCATAATAGAGATGTGACTGATCTGTTCGCCCCTTTACAATCTCTCAAACAAGGTCACTGGTTCAAGCTCATTTGCGGAGCTAGCTTCCAGCACTTGCCTGCGGTCAGAAGTTTGACATTAGCCTACACTTTGGCGGGTACTGACTGCATAGATGTTGCAGCTGATCCAGCAGTGATTGCTGCGGCGCAAGAAGCGTTGCAAGTAGCCAGAGCCTTAACTAGAGACGCTCAGGAGCGAGGCTTTGACTACAAAGGTAACTCACCCTTTTTGATGGTCAGCTTGAACGATGGAGAAGATCCCCATTTTCGCAAAGCCGAGTTTAATTCTACTAAGTGCCCTACCGACTGCCCCAGACCCTGTCAAAGGATTTGTCCGGCGCAAGCAATTGTGTTTAACCGTATACAAGACCACTTTTCAGGAGTTGTTGAACAAAAATGCTATGGCTGTGGACGCTGCATTCCAGTTTGTCCATATGATATAATTTATACAGAGTCACATATGATAAAGCCGGGAGCGATCGCACCATTGGTAATGTCAACGGGAGTAGATGCTGTAGAAATACATACAAAAGTAGGACACTTAGCAGAATTCCAGCGCTTGTGGCAAGCAATTTCACCGTGGGTAAACCAACTAAAGGTATTAGCCATTAGCTGTCCTGATGGTGAGGATCTGATTGATTATCTACACGCAATTTATGAGTTGATTGCCCCATGCCATAGTGCTTTAATTTGGCAAACCGATGGCCGTCCCATGAGTGGTGATATTGGAGATGGCACCACCATAGCAGCAGTGAAATTGGGACAAAAAGTTTTGGCAGCCAAATTACCGGGATATGTGCAATTAGCAGGTGGCACCAATAGCTACACTGTTGCCAAACTCAAAGCGATGGGACTGCTCAAAGAGGCAGGAGAAGAGGACACAAAGACACGGAGACACAGAGACACGGAGAATTTTTTCACCGCGTCCCCGCGTCTGTCAATCTCCCCCTCCTCAATTTCTGGGGTAGCCTACGGCAGCTACGCCCGTGTATTGCTGTCACCAATTCTCGAACAGTTAGAGAATAAGGAGGTAAATAACACAAGTGTCAAAGCAACTATTCGCCTAGAAGAAGACGGCGAATTACTCTGGCAGGCTGTAGAGCTTGCCCATTCTCTCGTTTCCCAGCTCAAGTCACGGCAGGAGCGCTAATCGCTCATTCGTTATCTTTGAAAAACGTCACCAGAAAAGCATGACGATTACAGACGATCTCCAAAAGTTGTTAGATATTTTGCCCCAAGACCTGCGACAAGTACTAGAGAATCATTCCAAACGAGATAGTTTAGTAGAGGTGGTCTTGGATCTGGGTCGTCGCCCAGAAGCTCGCTTTCCTAATCAAGCAGAGTATCTCAGCGATGCACCCGTTACTCAAGAACAGATAGATGATTGCATTGTGCGAGTCGGAACCTTTGGTGGAGATAATCGCGCAGGAATTGAGCAAACTTTGCATCGGATCAGCGCCATTCGTAACCGCACTGGCAAGATTATTGGCTTGACCTGTCGTGTTGGTCGAGCGGTATTCGGAACCATTGGCATGATCCGCGATTTGGTGGAAACTGGTAAATCGATTCTCATGCTTGGGCGTCCAGGTGTAGGTAAAACCACTGCTTTACGTGAAATTGCCCGTGTCTTGGCAGATGATTTGAATAAGCGAGTGGTAATTATCGATACCTCTAATGAAATCGCTGGGGATGGTGATGTTGCCCACCCCGCCATTGGTCGAGCTAGACGAATGCAAGTAGCTCATCCAGAACAACAGCATCAAGTCATGATTGAAGCAGTGGAAAATCACATGCCAGAAGTCATCGTGATTGATGAAATTGGCACCGAGCTAGAAGCTTTAGCAGCTCGTACCATTGCTGAGCGGGGTGTGCAGCTAGTAGGTACTGCCCACGGTAATCAAATTGAAAACCTGATCAAAAACCCCACTCTTGCTGATTTAGTTGGCGGTATCCAAGCTGTGACACTGGGAGACGACGAAGCCAGACGCCGGGGTAGTCAAAAAACCGTTTTGGAACGCAAAGCCCCTCCCACCTTTGAAATTGCTGTGGAAATGTTAGAGCGTCAGCGCTGGGTTGTCCATGAAAGCGTTGCTGACACTGTAGATAATCTACTGCGAGGGCGTCAACCTAATCCACAGACAAGAACCGTTGATGAACATGGCAAAGTCTCAGTTACACGACAGTTAGCCGTTGTCAATGGTCGCGGTGGACAAATAGCCACAGGGGAGGAATCTTTTGCACCACCACGACCAGCTAATGGTTGGCGGGCATCTGGACAAATGGTTGCACTACCAGCATTGCCTGTAGAACGCGAACGGGTTTCTGGACGCAGTGAATTTGATCGCTTGCTAGATGAATCTTTCAATTATTCTGAAAGTATTGATTTTAATGCAACTAGACAGTCCGGGCCCAATGGCGAAGATTTGCCACTGCACATTTATCCCTATGGTGTTAGTCGCCATCAACTAGAACAGGTAATCAATGTACTAACTTTACCAGTAGTATTGACAAAAGATATTGATAGTGCTGATGCAATTTTGGCATTGCGATCGCACGTCAAAAACCACGCCAAATTACGTCAAATGGCTAAGGCTCGTCATGTGCCTATTCACATGATTAAATCCAGTACCATTCCCCAGATTACCCGTGGTTTACGCCGCTTACTGAACATTGATGACCCAGAAATTGCCGATGACAAAGAACTGCAACTGTTTTTGCACAGCGGCAGCGACGACGAAATTGACGCTCTCGAAGAAGCGAGATTAGCTGTAGAGCAAATTGTCATTCCCAAAGGGCAACCAGTCGAGTTACTCCCCCGTTCTCCTCAAGTCCGCAAGATGCAACATGAGTTGGTAGAACACTATCGCCTCAAGTCGCACAGTTTTGGGGAAGAACCAAATCGCCGCTTGCGGATTTATCCGGCGTAACCTTACCTCCAACCCTCTGCCGAAACAGCTACGGTGTACACACAATACACAGCAAAAATTGGGGTGATTAATTTGTGTGTACATGGTATCCCAAAACAGAGAGGGGATTTCATGGGAGACAGTTGATGTCTTATAGAGAGTTTTCTCTAAGAAAAGTCAAACAAAAGTCAAACAAGAGTTTAACCTTGGGGCAGTGTATTGCAGAAATGATCGCTGCTCAAAGATTTAATGCCAAAAACGAAAAACCTATTACTACTATTGACGGTAGTGTTAGCAGTGGCAACCTGTGGACTTTCTCAAGTTGAAGGACAGCACTGTAACTATTGATTTAACTGAATACTTGATTCCCCCAGTGGAGCAAATTTTAGGTATCTTAGCTTGGATGGTGCGATCGCAATTAACTTAAAGTAGGCTTTCGCTTTTTAAGCTCCCCGTTTAGCAGCACGACGCGCCAGCGACATAACCGACGGACGCCCAACAGCAGTCAACGAAAAGCCCAATCCTAAACGAAAGATTTCCGGCATATAATAATCATCTTTTTCTCGAATGACTACACCATTTTCTTCCAATATCTTCATTTCTTCTACAGATAATCGTAGCTGCTCGCGCGTGAAAGGAATTTTTCGCTCTTCTTCAAGAAGATTACGTAATTTAGTAAAAACATCTTTTAAAGCGGTGTTTTCTAACTCAATTTCCGTTATTTTCTGAGTGCTGCATTCAGGTAAAGCACCCTTAATTCCTGCAGGAACAAGAATGCGATCTTGCCAGCGATTATCATTTACAGATTCTCTTGCAGCTAAATGGAGAAGACGTACTAAGTCCCGTGATTGAATTTGTCCTCTAAAGTCTGAAAGCGCTGCAATCACAAATCTGGCTGAAGCAGCTTCCTTCGAGCTATCGGAACCTAGTTTTTTACCCCATAAAGGTACTAAAATCTGAGTCAGTTCCTCTTCCCGCAAATCCTGAAGTTTTTCGATATCAATGTTGAGTTTGATTTCTGATCGGTTAGTTACCCAAGCCACGAGTCTTAAAGCCTCTTCTCTATTCCACTTCAGAGCATAAGGCTCGTAGCGTGCGATCATTTGGGCCGCATTTTGGCGTACAGCAGCCAGTACCATATCACGTCTAACAAAAATGAGAATACCTAGAGGACGACTAGGCTGCTGCCCAAGCCACTCTGGAACTTCTTGAAGTAAAGCCCGTAGAGCTGTCTGTTGAGTTTCGTTACTAGCAAAGTTCTGGAAAAGGTCTTCTAGACCATCAATAACTATAAGCAGTCGCTGTTGCTTCTGAAGTAGATGTTCAGTTAATGCTCTACCAGCACCCTCTTTTTGAGGTTGGAATCCAACACCCCAGGCCATTAAATCTAACCACCGTTCTCGCCACTGTCCTTCGTATAGATTAAGCTGACCAAAATTTCCAATATGGTCACGAATACTTTGGATGTCTCTGGGACTATTAAAACCCAATACCTGTGCTGTTTTTTTCTGGACTTCCCCTACCAATTGCACAGCTGGAGGGTCAAGGTTTTTTGATGCCAAAATAGGGCAAATGAAAGCATCGACTTGAACCTGAGTTGCACAAGCATCTTCAGCAAAAGTTTGCCAGTTTTCTCTACGAATTATTTGTAAAAAAGTGTAGGTTTTTCCCGATCCTTTAGCTCCAACTACAACTGTAATTGGGACTTGGCGTCTGTGATCTGAAGCCAAGTTACGTAAAGGAATAGTGGCTAAAAAATCATCTGCTTCTGTCGTTTCTGCAAACACCAGTTTTTTAGTAAATTCTGTGAAACTTTCTCTTTGAGATTTTAAAGTAGGAGGGCTTTCTTCAAGAGGCTGACCACGTTTTATAGGTAATAAATCTAGTAATGGGCGTACAGCATCGATAATTTCTGAACGATTAATTCTAGTTATTACCTCTTCCCAACTTGAAGGTAAAATAAGCAAATTATCATAAAATCCTGTAATCACTCTTATAATTTCTTGATCTTCTTTTATAAAAGATTTAGCTGCCTTAATTAGTGTTTTTTCTGGTTCAGATAACAAACTTTTTTCTAGATCAGGTGATAATTCTGTATTTTGAACTTCATCAGGAACTTGACTAATGATTATTGCTGGTAATGGGTCTGTATTCCGTGCGGATGGCGCTCTCTCCCCCAACAGTTTTAGAAGTCTTGTTGTTCCTGAAATAGACTGCCCACTTAAAGTGGTAACAAAAATGCGGTAAACTCGTGGGTCTAAAAGAAGTCCAGTAGAAAATTCCGAAAGTCCAGCACGCAAGTCTACTATTACAACATCTACAGCTAAAGTTTTCCCCAGATCAACTAATATTTGTGTCAGAATAAAAGGATTTTTAGCACCTTGTATCAGATGCTCCGGTCTGATTTATAAAGAGGAAAATCGTTCAGTTGAACGGAATGAAGGCAAGACAAAAATATCATCAATTAGGGCACTCTGGAGGCGATCGGCAACTAATTGAACTGTGTTGTTTGCTTCTGGAGATGGATCGCCATGAGCTAAAGCTAGCAGATCGGCGAAAGATACGGGTGGAGAAGGTAATCTTTTCTCAAACAGCCAACTGATTCCTGGTGCTTCCATATCCCCATCTACCAGTAGAACACGATACCCTTCCTTTGTTAATGCTTGAGTAAAAGCAAGAGCATGAGTTGTGCGTCCGACACCTCCTTTAAATGAATGGAAAGCTACTAATGGTGGCAAATCCGAGGCAAAGCTAGGCGGAAGTCTATGATATTGACCGTGTGGAACAAGTATTCCTGATCTTGCCAAACTCGGTATAAGTTTAGGAACAGGTGGTTTTTCTTCTGTTTCTTCCAAAATTACTGGTAAAGTACGTTCTACCTTCAGTAGACTCTCTAAAAGAATCAAACCGTTTGCCATATCCTGCTGCGAATCAATTCGGAATCGAGGATCGTATACTTCTGACAGCCAATCTTTCGCTTCTGCTTGAGTACCAGGGCAAATTCCAATTGTTAAACTATCCCAATAGGCTTGCACCCAAGTTAACCATTGTGGCAAACCACTCTGTTCTTGAATGCGAAGTAAAACTTCTTCAACGTCAACCCAAGTGTAAAGACGGATATCTAAAGGAATCATATGCTGATGTTGTTCTTAATCCAGTTGCAGAGACTATCTAACCATTCAACTAAAACTTTTTCATCTTGAAACTCCATGCGAACACCATACCGCCAAGCTTGGTGAGCTTTTCCAACATCCCAACTTGAACCTCCTCTTTCAAGACGAAAACCAGGAATTTTGTTACTTCCCAAAGATTGAGCTGATATTCCCAGTTTCTTGAGCCAGACAGTAATATTGTGTCCATCTTTTGTGAGAACGGATTGATCCTGAATTTTAGCAGTGCTGTTCAGCTTGTTTCTTTTCAGCCATATACTCTTTAATCCACACTCTACAGCATAAAAAATTAGCAGATGGGAAGAAGGGCTTTTATTGTCTTGAATCTGATCTGAACCCAAATGAGCATGAAAAGATTGTCTTAATTCACTAACTCCTAGATGTATTATGTCAGTGCCTAGCTTGCCTGTTTGACCTTTTAGTTGCACAATCTCTTGTTTTATTTTGTATAAAAAAGTGACTGCATTTTCAGGTTCTTCGTTAATCAGCAATTCGATGTGATTGAGCAATTGCTCAATTGCTTTTAATGTTGTTAGATCCAGGTTCAGCGGAGAAAGGTCTAGATTTGCAAGTGAGTCAGGCATATTTCCAGTTAAATCGAGCGATCACAGTTGCTTTTATTTTCCAGGCAAGCGCAACCAGTTGGGGAGGGAGATGCCTAGCTTATACATGGGGTTTCCCCCTCCTCCCTGCTTCCTTTCCTCTTCTTGAGGACTGCCTATTGGCTATAAGTTCCGGCTTTCTCGTTGATCACTTTTGTTGGTTCTGATTCAATCTCATTTATCTGAGTAAATCCTCCAGCACGCCAGCTATCTGCAATGTCTTTGATAAAACTAGCGGTGGGAATGGCAACTAGCAAACCTAGCACACCTCCTAGTTTTGCTCCTACTAGTAACGAGATTACTACCCATACAGGATTTAGACCTGTTAAATTCCCGAGAATGCGTGGTGCAATAAAATTAGAATTAACTTGGTCGATCGCCACAGCAACACCTAAAACTTCTACCCCTAACCAAAAATTTTGCAATGCCACCAACAAACTTACTATAGCAATGCCTATCCCCGTTCCAAAGGGAAACAGAGAGAAAAAGCCAATAGCAATACCAAAAAGTAAAGCCAAAGGAACTTGCAGTGCCACAAATGCCAGTGTGATTGTCGATGCCAGTACAGCACCTAATGTTGCTTGACCGATAAAGTAATTATGAAAATCTTCTCGCAGTAGTTGTCGTAATTGTAACCCAATATGTAAGGGAAACCACTGATAAATTCCATCCCATAAGCGATCGCCATTCAACACTAAATATATAGTTAACACAACCGCTAGTAGTACATTGACCACAATTCCGATTGTATCTACCGCAAAACTCAAAATTCTACCTGTAAAAGATTGAAGTTGGCTAGATAATCTCTCAAGAGCTTGGGTGAATAAACCACTTAAATTAATAGGAAGTTGTTGTTGATTCAGCACCCAATCCTGAAAAGTTTGCAATTGTTGAGTACCAGAATCAATCCAACTGGGCAAAATGTTAGCTAGCTCATTGAGTTGTTCTATGATCAGGGGAACTAAGGTGATGCCTAAAGCCACTAAAATCACTACAGCTGCAAGCAAAACTCCTACAATAGCCAGATTACGTTGCACCCCTCGTCTCTGCAAAAACTGAATTGGATAGTCCAAAACAAAAGCGAGTAAAACAGCAGCCACAAAAACGCTGACTAGGGGTTGAAAATACTGCACAACCTGGAGCAATAGCCAACCATTAAGAATAGTAATAGGAAATGCCAATCCTATAGTTAACCATCGCGGCAGTTTGTCTGCTAATTGCATTAGTGATAACTCCACAAGATCTCTAACTTTATTTTGGCTGGAGATTGTGACAAGGGAGCAGAGAGGCTGACAGATGTAGGTTTTTAATATTGTGCGCTTTGAACGACGCGGGGATGCGGGGATGTGGAGACGCGGGGACGCGGGGACGCGGGGAAAGATTTTGTTGTAATCAATCTTCATTTAATTACGAATTACGAATTATTTAACTAGAACAGACAAAGCGGGAAATTTACGCGATGCTGTCAGAGAAATAGGTAGGCAAGTCGTTCATGAAGAAACTGATTAAGCGTATCAAAGCACTGATTCAACGCATCTTCAAGTGGTTCTCATCCCCTGCTCAACCACCTTCACCCGTGAGTTCTCGCTCATCAAGCACTCTTATTCCAACTGCTTCTCTCAAGTGCAAGTCTGGTTTAGTGTTGGTGTGTTCCCAGTGTGCAAAAGAGCGGGGAGGTTCTACGGCTTCAGACGACTTACAGAATTGGCTGAAATCTCGTCTGAAATTTGAGGGGTTATGGGGTGAATTTCGGGTTGTGAGTACCAGTTGTTTGGGGGTGTGTCCAAAAGCGCATGTCACCGTCGTTACCGTAAGTGATGGCGATGGTGGTAAAAGTCAGTGCTTAATTGTAGATCCTAAAAGCGATCGCGAACTTCTCTACGCACATATTAAGCAAATGTGATGGGGAATTGGGAATTGATGTTTGTTATTTCTCCCCCTGCCTCCCCTGCTCCCTCATCTCCCTCATCCCCCGGTTGGTGAGCGGAGTCGAACCACTCCCCACTTCATCATATCGACCGCAGACAAGAACACTTTTGCAGAAATCCGGATGCTTTGTTGTGGGCATCTTGATTGTGTATATGTGTTGGTGTGGGTCGAATAATGCCATTAAACAGGTCATCTAAACCGTAGGGAGTGAAAAATTGCCATTGCCCTTGTGTATCTAGTCGAACTCCTACCGCTGTGGCGGTATGCAACCATTCTTTGATGCCGTCTTCTGTACTTGTGTAAGGTCTGTCACCAGGACGCCAACGTGCAAAACTGGCTTGATTTTTAACATCAAATAAGTCATTTGGGAACTGTTCTGTGAGGCTGGCTTTTGCTGCTAGTTCTTGAGAACGGTTCCCGGCTTGATCAAAGAAGGCGATATCAAAGTCTTTGATAAATAATTCACAGTCGTTACCAAATATTGAACGCCAAACTGTGTTGCGAATTGCACCTCCTGCTAACCACCAATTGGGTAAGCTAAGTTGGGCGATCGCAGGTAATACTATACCAATTGGTGTATCAGCAAGAATCATCTGTAAACGAGTGTTACTATTCATATCAAATTTGCGAGATTGTCAACAAGAAAGTGAAAATATTATCATTCATATTTCAAGTGGTTAACGGTGTTGAATATCCTAATGTAATAGTTAGTGTGTCAACATTTAGTCAATAAAATCTGAAAACTACAGTATAAACAACAGGGTTGCACGGAAGGATAAATTGGAAATTTAAAATCTAGAATTTTTTATGGATGATATATTTGCACAGCTAGAAAGTACACTCAGTCCTGAACTGCCTTCCATAAACGAATCACAAACACAACTATTGCAAGAACTCAGCATTGATGAAAATCACCCTGGTACAATTGTGCGTGATTTTCAAACTCTGTTAGATTTCATACAACCAAAAGGAGTGGAAGTTAGTAGTGTTAATAACCTTCTACCACTGAAAGTATTATCAGAACTTAATTCTCGATTGAGTCATCCAATTGAAATCAAACTCAAACGCCCTGTACAAAAATCGTATCCTTACATTAACGGACTTTATCTTCTATTACGCAGTTCTGGAATAGGTCAAATTAAAGCCCAAGGGAAAAAGCAAATTTTAGTTTTAGATACTGCTATCTTGACATCATGGTCAAATCTGAACTCAACAGAACGCTATTTCAACTTATTAGAAGCTTGGTTAATTTGGGGAAATAACGAAATTTTAGGTGAACACCAAGACCCATTTGGGAATTTATTTAGATGTACTCAGTTTTGGGTACGGGTTCTAGATAAAGGTTTAAAATTTGCCAAATACGAAAATCAGCAAGATATTGCTTATTACCCTGGTTTGCATAATGTTGCTCTATTAGAATTATTTGGTTTAATAAATATTAAGCAAGGAAAACCTCAAGAGGGTAAAGGGTGGCGAATTACTAGTTTACAACGCTTGCCTTTGGGTGATGCTTTGTTACAGTTACTATTTCCCCTGGGGATAAGAGGAGAGTTACGGGATGATGTCAATGTGACTTTTGGAAAATTACAGTCATACCTCAAACCGTTTTTCCCGGAATGGGAGCATAATTTAATTTTGACTCAGCAAGGTTTTCATGATGGTATTTATATTTTTAAAGTGTCTCTGACTCGCTGTTGGAGACGCATTGTTATACCAGCGAAAAAGGAACTTAGTTGGTTAGCTGAAACAATTCTTGATGCTTTTGATTTTGACTATGACCATTTGTATGAGTTTAGCTACAAAGACCGTTGTGGTCGCACAATTAAGATTGGTCATCCTTACATGGAAACACCACCATTTGCAAATCAAGTCAAGATTGGTGACTTGTCTTTAGAGCCGGGTGCTAGGATGACTTATCTTTATGACTTTGGAGACAATTGGGAATTTGATGTGCAATTGGAAGCAATTAATCCACCTGATAACAAAATCAAAAAAGCCAAAATTATAGAAATCCACGGCAATGCGCCTCAACAGTATTGGAGTGAAGATGATGAATAGATTGATGAGAAATATTATCTTTAATCTGGAGGACTGTGAACTGCTTTTCCACCACAGTTAAGCACATGGGTATAAATCATCGTAGGGTATGACGACGAGCTTGAGTTCCAAATTCTGCCTAATGGAGAGTTATCTAATGAGTCGCACTAATTATGATGCAATATCTGATGCTGGGTTGAAGCAGTACTTTCTTAAGTATCGTGGAGATCAAGCTGCTTTTCAAGCATATTTAGACAGGATTAATCAACGTCCACGCAGGATTATTGCTAGTCCTGATGACCCTGATTTTGATGAGAAGGTGCAGGCTGCAATTCGGCAAAAACTAGAAGCAGCAAGAAATCGCAACAATCAGCAGGCTAGCAGTTCAAACGCAGCGGACGATTGAAACCCCTGGTGCTGAGTTCGAGGCTATCTGCTGCCGCTGATGGCAACCGTTTTTCTAATGATTACTCAGCACTGTTTTGGTGAAGGATGCGATCGCAGTTTTTATAAAATGCTTTAATTAATCTGCTAAGTTATTTAAAATAGCAATAGTAAATTCAAATTAAAAGTTTAGTTTGTACACTATATAACTTTATATAATTGTATACTGCTGGGGTTAAAAAACTTAAAAATATACCAATGTTTTTCAGTAATATTTCACTGAATATAGGATTTCAATTTGATTTATGAAAAAATCTAAGTATCTGTGATCACGTAGCGTAACGCATCATTCACAGCTTTAATGCATTAGCTAGAAGTATAATTGAAGGATTTTTTATCATCAAGCCCTCTGCCCTTATTTTGTAAAAATTATTTCCAATCAAGATTGATGAACAACGATACCTCCAACAAATTGAACTCAGATAACGAAATTGGACGCTTGATTGACGAAGTAATGTCATCATCGTTAACTGATGAACAGTACCGTAAAAAGATGCAGCGACGTAAAGAAGTGCAGAATCGGCGGATAGCACAAGCTGTACCAGAAAAAGGGTTAATTATCGTCAATACTGGCAATGGTAAAGGTAAAACTACTGCGGCTTTAGGAATAGTGTTGCGATCGCTAGGTCATGGCTATAAAGTAGCAATTATCCAATTTATCAAAGGAGCCTGGGAACCCTCAGAAAAAAGAGTTTTCAGTTTTTGGGAAGACCAGCTAGAATTCCATGCCATGGGTGAAGGCTTCACTTGGGAAACCCAAGACCGCGATCGCGACCTTGACAAAGCTCACGCCGCTTGGGAAAAATCATTAGAATACATCCGCAATCCCAATTTTCGCCTAGTCTTGTTGGATGAAATTAATATTGCCCTCAAGATGGGTTATTTACAAGTTGAGGAAGTCTTAGCTGGGTTAGCACAAAAGCCAGCTGATAAACATGTAATCTTGACAGGTAGAGGCGCACCACCGGCTTTAATTGAACGAGCCGATTTAGTCACTGAAATGACCCTGGTTAAACACCCTTTCCGTGACCAAGGTGTTAAAGCGCAACCAGGAATTGAATATTAAAACAGTTATTTCAAACCCTCAACAAAGCAGGGAAAGCAGAGAGGATGAAAATCTTAGTATGCCGAATTTCTCGGTTTTGCTTTCCCTGTTCCCTCTTAACAATTGAAATGAGGAGCAATCGCCATTGAGAAAAATACTTAATAGACTTTTTGCAAAAATACTTGAACCGTCAGAGACTCAAGTCTCTGCCTAATAGCAAAAGTCCGTTTCAACGGACTAAAAATACTATTATTAGTCGGTTTCAACCGACTTTAGTTATCAGCCAGAAAATTTATTTTCTGGCGAGTGTCTGGCTTTTGCAAGAGGTCTAATATAATTGCTTGTCGATGATTAAATTCAATATGAAACAACAAGGTGCAATTCTCTGGCTGACAGGATTAAGTGGTGCTGGCAAAACAACGATCGCTCAAAGTGTAGCCCAAGAACTACTCAGGCGCAATTATTGTGTAGAACTGCTAGATGGTGATGTCGTTCGCACCCATCTTTCACAAGGACTAGGCTTTAGTAAACCAGACCGAGATATAAATGTGCGTCGTATTGGCTTTGTGGCTAACTTACTCAGTCGTAATGGCATAATTGCGATCGTTGCCGCTATTAGTCCCTATCGTGAAATTCGAGAGGAACTAAAACAGACAACTACAAACTTTAAAGAAATTTACGTCCAAGCATCATTAGCAGTTTGTGAATCCCGTGATGTTAAAGGACTTTACGCTAAAGCTAAGGCGGGACAAATTAAAAATTTTACAGGCATTTCTGACCCTTACGAAGAACCAACAAATCCAGACATTATCTGTCAAACAGATAGATTCACCGTTGAGCAATGTGTCAACCAAGTGCTTCACTATTTAGAATACCAAGGTTTGCTTTTAAATATTTAAATTTGGCATTTTGATAATTTGCTAGCCCCAAGGGGAAATATATCAGCGCTCAAAATCCTGAATTTGCCGATGCCTATGCCAATTTGGCGATCGCTTTATCTGCTAATTCTCAATATCAAGCGGCGGATCAAGCCTTTCATCGCTCCCTGGTATTACAGCCCAATCATGCCAATAATCACAGCAATTACGGCTTTTTTCTCAATTGCCAGGGAAACTACCAGAAGGCAGAGCAACATTTGCGGTGGGCGGTGCAACTTGATCCACAACTTGGAATAGCTTGGTTTAATTTGGGCAATGTCTTACGCTCCTTGAAGCGCTGGGAAGAGGCAGTATCTTGTTATCAGGTATCTTGGCCTTTGGACTTTGCGCGACTAGAAATTTTAAGTGATTGGGTTTTTGCTCTCAAAAAAATCTGTCGTTGGTCAGCCCAGGAGGCCGTTGCCCTGAACTTACTTCAAGCCTCGGCTCATCAGTTGGAATCCGGCAAACCTTCCCCCATCAATCCCTTTGTCGCCTGTTTTTTGCCTTTATCCTTGGCAGAGTTTCAACAAATTTGTGTGAGCCACGCTCAAGCCATAGCCGATTTCATGCAACAGCAAGGTCTTGATGGCTATTTTCAGCATCCCCATACCCATCGTCATAGCAACACCAAAATTAAGGTCGGTTATGTTTACGCCGCGCTGGAAATAACCCAATTACAGAAGTGTTGTTTTCTGATCAAACGACACAAAAAGTAACTAATTTAGGTAGTGACCAGTTTACTCTAGCTTGGGAAGATGGTAGTGGTACTAATGACTTCCAAGATTTGATTGTCAAGATTCAAGGTAATGATCAAAGCCCACCTCTAGGTGCAAAACTCCAAGGTGGATCACAAGCTGAACTGATTGATTTAAGGGGTGTAATCACACCAGTGAAAGCTAATTTTATTGTCAACGCCGAAGCCGCTTTTGATAACTTTATGGGTTTCTATCAAATAACTGGTGAAAATGGTGGCATTGATACCGATGGCGATCGCAATGCAGATATTTTACCTGGGCAGGCTGGTTATACTCAAGCGGCTGTGCGTGGGCGTGTTGTGGGGATTGATTTGACAGGTAATAACCAAACTACAAATACTTTTACTGGTAGTTTTCCTGCTGATGGGATTTTTGCACCATTTTTGATTGCTAATGGTAGACCCGATGCAATTTTAGATAGCAATTCCAGTAACGATCCAGCTGTTTACTTCCCATTTTTGGGAGCTAATTCTGATCAGGCTGACCATCTTCGCTTGTTGGGTGATAACATCTTTGGTTTTGAGGATTTACACAATGTAGGTGATCAAGATTTCAACGATATAATTGTGCGACTCACTTTTTCATAAAAATTCCCTATTCCCTATTCCCTTTCCAACCATCTAGGAAGATTGATTACACACTCGCAACATCCGGCGATCGCTAGCACTAATAGAATTTAGCTTATAGTATTCTTGCAGTGTTACTGAGTGTGCATAAGTACTAAATTCGTCGTTTGGTACACGAGGCAGTCTGCTAGTTGCAGCTACTTGACTAGAATTAGCTCCATCTGGTGTACTGTTAACTGTCATCGCTAACTCACCTGAGCGATCGAGTGTACCTCGAAAGCAACTAAACTCTGACCGGGGCATATACAAAGCCCCCGTCACATTACCACGCCGCTTTTGAAAGATGATATATCCTTGCCCTGGCTGATTTGGTTGTGGTGACTGACCGTAGAGATAAATACCATCCGTTCTGGGGAGGTTTGTTCTTGGTAAAATTCCTGCTTGGTTACGAGCTTGTTGAGGTTCCGCAACCATTGCTGTAGTTGTAGGTGCTGTTCTTTTTCTATTCGCCAAAGCTGTAGAGGATATCAATTTAGACTGCTGTGGAGAGCGATTTGTTTTAGCTTTACTTTGCTTTATTTTCTGTACCATCTTGCTGCGAGAGGCCACCTTGGCTTGCCTCTGTTCTCGCACTTCTCTGAGTCGAGACAAAATTGAGGTTTCGGAGTCTTTCTGAAAACGAGCTGATGATGTGGATGTTTCTTCGAGTTGGTTACTCAGCACTGGTTGACTTTGCTTGCTGATAAAACCTAAAGCCAGAAGTAAGCCGACAGCAGGAATTGCCAACTGAGGGAGTAAAAACCGACGAATGTTGTTAGTCACCCTACTTCTCCTTTGAAAACATCAGCATAAGTTCTTCGGAACTTTCTTCAACCTGATCTAAGTCTGGAATTTTCCAGGCTCTGTCAATAGTTTGATATACATTGGTTACAAAAAAAAACTGTAGAAAAGCGATTTTTTTATGTAATTTAAATCAATAATGTCAGAAAATATTTGCTTAGACTGTTCATATTTCACTCTATGATTGATTCGATTGTGTGCAATTAATGACAAATTACAGCAGGGAACAGGGAATACAGAAGAGGTATTTTCATTGTTCCTTGTGAGTTCCACTCATAATATTTACTTGATAAAAAAATGGTTCTTCAGAAGAAACACCAGGCGATTGGAAATCGCGGCTATACAAACTAAACCCGCCTACGCGGGTTTCAATAAGTCCGCAGAGGCGGACTTCGTTTGTGTAGCCCCAGACTTCTAGTCTGAGGGCGATCTACGATAGAGCCAAAAAAATAGCCCCCTAAATTTAGGAGGCGCGTTACCTTTTTTATGTGGACGTAGCATGGCTACGTCTCTACGTTAGCTGGCAATGTATTCTTTAACATTGGCACGACGGCGACGCAGATGAGCAAGGGCTTGATGCTCTAACTGGCGGACACGTTCACGGCTGAGATTCAACCGTTCACCAACTTTCGCTAAGGACATTTCGTTGCCGTCTTCTAAACCAAAGCGCAGTGCTAATACTTCTCGTTGTTGAGGAGTTAGTTCTGCTAGGAGGTTGTTGAGGTCTTGGCGCAAGAATTCTTGGTTGGTGTAGTATTCTGGCGATGGGCCATCGTCTTCGAGCATTTCTTGCAGTTCGGTGTCCTGGTTATCGCCAACTCGCACATCTAAAGAAACTGGTTGACGCGCCATGTTCAGATACTCGCGGATCTGGGCGGGTTCTAGTTCCAGTTCTTTGGCAATTTCTGCTGGTGTGGGCGATCGCCCCAAAGTTTGAGCTAGTTCGCGCTGGACTTTTTTGATTTTGTTCAGCTTTTCGGTGATGTGGATTGGTAAACGGATGGTGCGTCCTTGCTGGGCGATCGCGCGGGTAATTGCTTGGCGAATCCACCAGTAAGCATAGGTGGAAAATTTATAACCCCTTGTAGGATCAAATTTCTCTACACCCCGTTCTAATCCTAGAGTTCCTTCCTGAATTAAATCCAGAAACTCCATGTTTCGTTTCTGGTACTTCTTCGCAATAGCAACTACCAAGCGCAGATTGGCTTCGATCATCTTTTGCTTGGCGCGTTTGCCTTGGGCTACCGTTTGTTTTACCTCGGTTTCCGATTGGTGAACCTGATCAGCCCATTCTGATAAACTTGGTTCCCGCTGCAATTTTTTCGCTAAAGCCTCTTTGGCTTCGATTAGCGTCATCATTTGTTGCACCTGCTTCCCGTAAACAATCTCTTGCTCACGGGTGAGCAGGGGTACACGACCAATTTCTCGCAGATAGGTTCGCACCATATCAGCCGTAAATTTGGTGTTCAGGTTTTCCGTTTGGGTGTTAACAGTAGGCATTGGTGCGTTTTCCTCTACTCCGTAAACACAATGAATATTTTATTACTTGAATGGTTGGGGGAAGGTAGTACGTACATTACGAAACATAGGGTGCTACCAGAAGCAATGTATTTATACAGGACGTTGTAAAGACAATGCGCCCCTGAGATGGGTTCCACTACCATCCTTAAGTTTTCAATCTTTATAAAGCACGCTGGGTGGTTGTTGATAATTCTTCTTTTCTCTAGTTGCTGGCGGCAACTGTAATATACGAAGTCAGTATGAGTTCTACTTAACTTTATATTACGATAAATCAGGCGGATAGTAAAGTAGCCTAGAAAAATCTTTTAATTATAATCCAAAATTGCTTGTTTGCAAAAAAATTAAACTTCCTTGAGAGTGTTGACTATATCTATAGTGACGTTAAAATCCTTTCTTCTGTTGCCCAGAACTAGCCGGATAACCGAACTTATTAGTTGCGATCGCAGGGGGGATGTTACGAATGAGTCATTGGTGAGCTAGTGCGGTCTTCTGCGAGAGGAAAGTCTAACGCCAAGGGGGTTAAAGCCTACGGCATAGCTTCGCTTAAAGCAACGTAGGAGCCTACGAGACGATAAAAGCGAACGCGGACTCGCTACTGCTGCGAAGTGCAAAATTCACGCATTACAACCCTTATAAATAATGGTGCTTGTATCCTTTTATTCTTTGGTCACTCGTAGGATTGTTTGTCATTACAAAGGACAAATGACTTCTTAGAAACCGAGATCAGCTTTGGCTAACTCAGCAGCTGCAAAGACTTCTGCATCTGGCTTTTCTTGCCAATCTGTGTCACCAATTTCGGTGTAGAAGATTGAATCGTAGGGTCGAGTACGTACCACTACTGGCATGGGAACGGCGTGACCCAAAATTAAGGCTTGTTGTTTGGAGTCTAATTTTGCTAACACTGATCGCAGACCACTACCACCAGACACGCCTGTAAAAATTGCATCAATGTCTTTTTCATCGTTGAGCAAGGCGGTGATGCGAGTACCAATCTGGGACATAACTTCATTATCTATGCCTGACGGGCGTTGATCAACTACCAAAAGTGTGACGAAATATTTTCGCAGTTCTCTGGCAATTGTTCCAAAGATAGTACTCTGTACTACTGCTGGGTCAAGAAAACGGTGCGCTTCCTCGATAGTAATCATGAGTGGCGTCGGGCGATCGGTAGGATTTTTACTTTGCAAAAATTTATCAGCTTTTTTGACGTAGTGTTCGTGAATCCGCCGGGTGATCATGTTGGTCACTAACATATAAGAAAGCATATTGGACTGGGAACCAAACTCTACCACAACATTCTTGCCGGCCTCTAAAGACTGTAAGATTTTATTAATATAATTCTGGGGGCAAACTGCTCGCATGTACTTCAATCCGTCTAGGCGTAGTAGTTTGCGTTGCAACGCCATAATTGACCCTTTATGTCCCCGCTTCTCGTCGCAAAACATTTCGATTTCTTCGTTGGTCATGTTCAAAAGCTGAACAATCCAAGACTTGTTGAACTCGCTGTAAAGGATGTTGGCGTTGTCTAGAGCTGCATCCGAGAGTCCCAAATCACGGCTACATAACTTCACATCTTCAACTTCGATTTGCTCATAGCTCAGATAAAGTTCTTGAGCATCACGCACACCCCGGCGTTTTGTTGATTCTGGGTCTAGGGTATAGACTTCGACTTTACCAGGAAACAGTTGCTTTAAGCCTTTAACGGTGTTAACGTTCTTACCTTCGGCGACTGCTTCCCAGCCATACTCTGAATGCATATCAAAAATCAAGTTGACTGCTGCATTTTTACGGATAACGCCAGCCAAAAGTAACCGCGTCAAGAAGGATTTACCAGTACCAGATTTGCCAAAAACCCCGTTGCTACGTTCAACAAAGCGATTTAAATCGATGCAAACCGGCACATCCATATCCAAAGGTTTGCCGATAGAAAAGTTACGCCTTTGGGGGTCATCTTCCCAACCAAACACGCGGCGAAAATCATCGACACTGGCCTCGTATACCTGACTAAAATGGCTGGGAATAGTTTTAACAGGTAACAATTCCATCGTGGTACTGGTTTGTGGCTGGAATGAAGCCAAACCCGTTGTTGATGGGATAAAGGGATTTACAGATTTGCCATTTGTGGTGGAGAAAGACTCATCAGATTCGGGGGTAAACATCAACATTGGTGCGAGGTTGATAGTGCCATATGTACTACTACCGGCTAAAACCTCACGTAAAAAAGTATCTTCCCAACTGGGGGGATTAGCGATAATCCGCGCATTAGCAGCTCCTAAAGCTACATCTGTCAGCATACAGAAAAAACGCGATCGCATCCCTTGCACAACCAAAAACTTACCCACCCGCATATCTTCAACAGATATATCAGGGTGTAATCTTACTTCTAATCCCCCAGTCAGAGATCCTTGAATAACCGAACCTAATGGGTTAGTTGTCATTTGTTATTGGTCATTGGTCATTCGTCATTTGTTATTCCCCAATCCCCAGTACCCAGTCCCCAGTCCCCAATCCCCAATCCCCAGTACCCAGTCCCCAATCCCCAATCCCTAATCAATCGGAATCGAAGTCGGCGCACTGCCAGTTGATGAGGCTGCACCAATTAATGGTTTGCGAAATTGGGCATAAATGCGATCGCGCCAGGTGAAGAATGCTTCATAGTCGGGATTTTCGGCGAAGATTGGCACTCCTTTACCTCTAATTGTGGCTGGCAGATCTAGATATGGGCCATCGGGGAATTTTAACAGGATCGATAAACCAGCGACTGTTAGGTCAGCTAAAGTGGGTTCATCTCCAGTTAAATAGGGACTATCCGCCAACAATAAGGTTAAGGCTTCGAGGTCTTGTTTTAAGTCCGCGATCGCTGACCTGATTGCATCTGGACTATAGCCTACACCAAAACCTAAAACTGTCAACAGGTCGGTTGGCACTCCTTCGACTAGAGTTTTGAGTACATCTGGTGTAGAAGTTGGTAATAAAGATTTGCGGAAGCTTTGATTTTGACTAATCGCAGAAAATAAAGCTTTCCTACCTTTGATACCTATTGACTCATCTGCCCATTCTTCTATAAGTAAGCATAAACCCCGTTGTTTGGGATTTATCGGTATCAACGGCCGCTCAGGATACTCTAAGTCTAAATACTTAGCTATCTCCGTAGAATCTGCAATATATTTATTACCATCTTTTAATACTGGAACTTGTTTTTGGCCAGTGAGACGGAATAGTTCTACTTGCCCAATTCCGGGCGTTACTTCTATTTTGCGGTATTCTAATCCTTTATAATCTAAGATTAACCGCACTTTTTCTGAGTATTGAGATAACTCCCATTGGTATAATTCTAACATATTGTATCCCTTGTAACTGATTAATTTATTGACTCTCTAATTCTATCTTCTGTTAATGTTATTTTTAGTGAGATCGCTAGCTTAATTGATTTTTTACTTACTTGAAGATTAAATCATGACTCAATTTTTAGCAAAATTAGCGATTTCTCAAAAACTGCAATTTGTTGTTCAAATTCGGTTATCAAATAATTAAATATTTTAATTCACTTTACATAAACAAACCTAACCTTTGTGATTTTTCTGATGATTTAAGATACTTAACTATTTAAGTATTTGATTTACTCGTTGTGGCAATTTATTAATTGCTCAATCAAAAAATATCCTGATTATCAAAGGCTTAAGGTTTTCAGGTTTAAGTGATTTTTGCGAACAATAGTATATAATCTTACAAATAAATTATCCAAATTTCTGAACTTCACTACAACTGTCCCTCTCCCCACCTCCTGCTCCTCTGCCCCAAAATGATATGATATTTTTTTAATTGTCAGTTTCTAGTTTTGTAGTGCGATCGCCAATCAACTTTAGGGTAGGGTCAGCCTAATTTACATAAGATTGGTGCTAAATTTGTATAATGCTTGATTAGTACCTGCCAATTGTTGGATAACTCTTATTAGCACAAAATATTTTTGCGAAAAAATATACTTCCTTCTTAGGTTAGATTTTGTGCATAACAAAATGTTATAAATCTTTATGTAACCTTTAGACAAAAAGAAAAACAAAATTTATGAAGGCTTATTACAGCAAATTTTTGACTACATTGGCAAGTATAGCGGGATTAACAGCTGTCAGTCTCGTTGTGAGTTTATCATCCCAAGCAAAAGAGGCACTAAATCCTAACTCCAGTGTTTTCAACGAAGCTCCTGATAACAGAGGTCAACGTATTCAAGCCAATGCTCAGTATACACCTACTGAGGCTGCTACTGAATTAGAAAAAGGCAAAAAGAAACCCAAAAAAGAAGTTTCGCAAACTAACAACAGTGGTGGGGTACTAAATCCCAGACCGAGTATTTTTGATGAGCCTCAATATAAACGTGGTACTACACCCGTACCTAGTGATACTCCGGCTACACCAACAGAAGTACCACCTTCTGGGACACCCACCACACCTGATACAAGCGAAACTCAAGGCAAAACCTTATTAGCGCTAGCAGAATCAAACAGTTCTTTCACAACTCTCACCAAAGCTTTGAAAGCTGCTGGTTTGACCGATGCTTTGCAAGGTAAGGATAACTTAACCGTTTTTGCACCCACTGATGCAGCTTTTGCTAAACTACCGCAAGACGCTGTACAAGATTTGTTGAAGCCAGAGAACAAAGAAGTATTGGTCAAGCTCTTAACTTACCATGTGGTAGCTGGTAAGGTATTGTCTACCGATTTGAAATCTGGCGAAGTTAAAAGTCTTGAAGGTGGCGCAATCAATGTCAAAGTTGATCCTGCCACAGGTGTAACTGTGAATGATGCTAAGGTCATACAGGCAGATATCACAGGTAGCAACGGCGTGATCCATGCAATTGACCAAGTTATATTACCACCTGATTTGTAATCTCAACTAGGTTGGAATAAAGTGTTTAAGAAAAAATCACCCGTTTAGATATTAGTTCTAAGCGGGATTTTTCTATTGGGAGATGTTCAAAGAACGATTAAGAACTAATCTAAAACGATGACTATATATATATTTGTTAAGTTCTCATGATGCCGCAAAACCTGCCACCGACGATCGCCAATATTGTAAACTTGGATCAATCGCCTGCTGAGGTACTTTCAGGACTATTACCAGTTGTGGGTGAGTTTTTAGAATGCGATCGCTGTTTTCTCTATCTCCACAATCCCCAGACAGGTTTTGGTAGAGTTGCCTTTTGTTGGGTTCGCACTCCAGATATACCGCGTGTTTACCATGATAAATGGCAACTTCAACCCTCATCCTTGCCAAAGGAAGATCCGATGTTCGCGGCGGCGTTGCGTGCTGAACCTTCTATATTTATTGAAGATATAGAAACTGCTAATCCTCAAATTTTAAATCGGCAATTTGAGCAGAAAACTTTTGGACATCGTGCCCTAATTCACGCCCATATTCGCCATCATGGTCAACTTTGGGGCATTTTACAACCTTGCGTTTTTAGTCATCCGAGAATTTGGACTGAGTATGAACAAGAAGTAATCAACAATCTCGTCCAACAAATCACACCCTTAGCAATTTCTTATGTCAAATCTGCATTAGGGGAGTAGTGACAATTCCCTATTCCCTTCAATTAACAAGTTCCGTGGGTTTAAGTCCCCGGTTCTAAGCTGTTCCACATATAACTTGCATAATTAGGGCGGGCAAGATGCCCACCCCACAAGAGTTTTATTTAATTTGATTATGTAATTTAGATGTTTTTTAGCTTATAACCGACAAGTTTTGTAATGGGGATTTAACACCATTACAAAACTTAATTACGAATTACGAATTACGAATTATTTAACGACGCGTATAACGATGCTTGACGCCGATGGGAAAATATTCGGCGTCGCCAGTGAGAGTTAATGTAACTTGCGGTGTCTGATATTCTGGGGGAACGTAGTTGGCAAACTCGCTGTTAAGACGCAACAATTGCGAGAGAATGGAAGATGCGATCGCTTGTTTTTTCTCTTCACTAATCTCTAATCCTGGTGCTAATTCCACAATCACAGATAAAAATCGGTTTTTGTCTGCATCTTCCTTGACTTGCAAGACAAACTTACCCGTCACCCATTCTTGAATGACTGGTTGTTCTAATCCCACTGTCACATTTTCCGGGTAGATATTTGCACCAAAGTAAGAAACAGTAAAATTAGAACGTCCGAAAACATAGACGAAAGGTAGCGGATGCACACCTCTGGGTGAGTGCTGAGTACCATGAGATTTTGTCAGTTGACTATCTAATGCGGCAATAGGATCAAAACCCCATCCTGCCAAAAACTCAAGCATGGCATCATAACTAATGATGCCGCCGCTATCCAAGATGTTGTAACGTATCAAGGGAACGCCATTGTCGCCAGAAAACAGCAAAGTCCCATCTTGAACTTCAAAAATCCGGCTGGTGGGGTCATACTGTACCAGAGTGGGTAAGCGGGACTCACCAAATAAAGCTTTAGCTGCATCTGGATTTGCTGCCAAAAAGCGGCGAATGCAAATACTCAATGGTGTTTCATTACCCAACACCCCAGCGTCCGCAGTTCCATAAAGTGCAACTGAGTTGTAGTAGGGATTTGGGGAACCAACCCGTTCACCAACCAGACTGCGCCATTCCTCACTAAATACTTCTCCTGCCATCACTAGTTTAATGTGGTATTGCTGCCATTCCACACCACCAGCAATGCCAGTATCAATCACATCTTTGAGAAATGGCGGATATCCTAACAATACAACTTGCTCAAATACTGCACCCAATTCTTGGATAACGCGCAGAATTTCTGCTTTATTGTTACCAGGAGTAATTACAGTGATGGGATAGCCTTTGCTGGCAAGATAGCGACAGCAATTTGTGGTATACATGCCACCTACCCAAGTGCCCAGAGTGAAACAAATCACAGCTAGGGTAGATTTAGTATCAGCGTCAAAACTATCGTGAAAAATTTGTTCAAAACGGGTAGCGATTTGTAACTCGTCTGTCAAAAAACGGGGCCAAAATGTGGGTTTCCCTGTAGAACCAGAGGAAGCGGCTATCATATCGCACGCTGCTAGTTCTCCGTGACGACACAAGTCAGCCAAAGGATAACGCGATATATAATTTTCTTTGGCGATCGCTGGCAACTTCTGGAAATCTTCAAAAGTTTTAATATTTGTAGAATCTATTTCCCTTTCTCTTAAAAAAGCCTTGTAAGCAGGTACATTCTCAGCTACATCATTAAATAAATCCAAAGCTAATGTTTGAGTAGGAATGTTAAGATGCCGTTGTAGGAGCTTTTCTAAAGGGGTAGATAAAAAATCTTCAAATGCCCTAATTGCTCGTTGCCTTTGTAATTGGGAGTTCATGACGTTTGTTGTGTAATAAGCAAATGCCAGCCGCCACAAAATTTTTCCTTGTCAATCAGCTGATGGTGCAGATTTACAACTCTGAAGTCGAAATGGCCCAGGATGTTGCCGAAATTGCCCAAAAGTATTTACAACACCTGCTCCAGCAACAAAATTCCGCCGCTGTCTTGTTAGCAACAGGTAACTCCCAACTCAAATTTCTTGATGCTTTGATTGCATTAGGAGGTATTGATTGGTCAAAGATTACCTTGTTTCACTTAGATGAATACTTGGGAATTACTGCTGAGCATTGTGCCAGTTTTCGGCACTACATGCAAGAGCGTGTCCACAAGCGGATAAAACCCAAGCAATTTCATTATATAGAAGGTGATGCATTGCAACCTCTAGTAGAATGCGATCGCTATACCAAACTATTGCAAGCCCAACCAATAGACTTGTGCTGTCTTGGCGTTGGTGAAAATGGACATTTAGCTTTTAACGATCCTGCTGTAGCTAATTTCCAAGATCCTTATAGCGTGAAACTAGCAAAACTCGATACAGCGAACCGTCAGCAACAGGTAAACACAGGTCAATTTCCGAATTTAGAGACTGTTCCACAATACGCTTTTACTGTCACCATACCTATGATTTGTTCAGCCCGAAAAATTCTCTGTCTTGCACCCGAAAAACGTAAAGCAAATATCATTAAGCAGATGTTGCAGCAATCTATTAGTACAAATTGTCCAGCTTCTATTTTACGTCAACAAGCGCAAGCAACCTTATTTTTAGACGTTGATTCTGCTAACTTGTTACATTGAAAATAGAAAATATTTGTATTCAACCATAAAAAAAGGCTTGGTTCAGCCAAGCCTCTATATATACCAAGCATTTACTACACCAAGAATAATTTAGTATTACTCTTACTGAAGTTCATCTTCCCAAAGACTGTATGCAAATCTTGTCAAACCTGATATGTAACTAGTGCTTACAATAAATATAGACAAAAAAAACCCTGGCGATCATTCCAGGGTGCATACACGTTTTTCAGGCATTAACAGGCTGAATAGTAACTCTATAAAATAGTTATCTCTACTATCTAAAGAATGATATCGATAATTGTCGATATGTGGTATGTTTAAAACCTTTGTTGTACAGTCAATGCATCAAAAACCCAACACTAAAATATACTTTTGTTGTTCCCTGTTATCTCATGTTAGTATTTTTGAATACCAAAATAATAGATTTTTTATTGATTCATCTTTCCATAGTAATATTGAATAATTATTCAAACAAAAAAGGCATGACTAAAAGCCACGCCTTTACATATACCAAGTGTTTACCATATCTAGCTAATTTAAACTGTCTTTAACTAGAGTTCCTCTGTCTGTGGAGTGTTGCCAAAGATTGAAAAATTTGTTAACTCTTCATCCTGAAATCCTTAATAGGAATTTTGAAATGGCTTTTGAGAATTAAATTAGCCTCAGAGGCCATTTCTCCTTTTAGAGATTCAAGATTAGTAAATCTCCATTAAAAAACAAGGAATCAAATCGAATGTACTAGGTTGATAATTCCTCATCGACAATTTCGATTGTTTTCGGAGTAGGGCCTTCTTCAGGTTCAGTAACAACTACTGGGCTAATATGATGTTTCAGTTTGAGTTTTAGCTCATCTGTAATGGGTAAATCTTTAATTTCTTTGAGAAGAAATCTCACAGATTCGGTATTGCTACGTTCTGTATAAATGAGCTTGAGAACGTTTTCAATTCCAAATCCCGCTATATATTCCGCTAGAATACCTACCAGTCCAAGCAGGCCTAAACCTCCTAAGAGGCCGAAAGGCCCACCCAGCGATGAAAGCATAGTGACAACGGCAGCAACACTACCTCCTGATGTAGCTGTTGCAATCACGAAAAGTATGCCAGGAAGGCCTAAAGCAGCAATTTTTTTGACGAGTTCATCCATTGTACTTAACCTACAATCCTTATAAAGTGAAAACATGACTAATACCAATTCAAAATTCAAAAAGACGTAGGTTGGGTTGAGGGACGAAACCCAACATCTAATTATTTTCGGAAATTGGTATTACACTTAGGCTTGGCGATTAGAAATCGCACACTAGTGCAAGATATAAGAAATCTGATTTAGCCCAACAAGAGACTACACAGTTCATCGATTTGTTGACTTTTTTCAGATATCAGTCGATGGGCTGTAGCTTGTAGCTGACGAGTATTTTGTAGCTTGGTATTATCTATTTCTTCTAGCTCACTATCTAAAAATGTTTGAAAGCGATAATAAAAACTTTTAGCTTCTTTATCACTAGGTTCATACAAGCGTTCTAGTTCTCCAGATACTACTTCACTACTACCATCAAACACAATATTTAAAAGTGGTCTTCCCCATTGCAAGAGTCCCCAATTCTTGACTTCATTATATGGGTAAACACTCGTCAGCGAACCTGTACCTAAAGAAACTACTAAGATATCTTCTGTATTAAGAACTTTGTTGGCTTTTTGTTTACTACTAATTTGTGCCTCTAAAATAGCTAAATGGGCTGGATTATTAGCAAACACTCCACCATCAATTAAAGTATAGAAGCCGTTAGTATTGTGGTAATTTACAATTCGATGAGGAGCAAAATAAGTTGGGGTAGCAGTAGTTGCTAATGCTACATCTAGGAGCGAAAACCCTTCACACAACTTGCGAAAACTTTTAGATTTTATCTCTTGTTTTTCCAGTTGATTAGTAAAAAATATCGGAATTCGCTGCTCGATATCGTAACTAGTTACAAAAACTTCTTTGAGATTATTTTTTAGAGGGATATTGCCAAAATATTGCCTGAAAATTTCTTCTCTACTTTCGGAAGAATATTTTGGCTGGAGAAATATATCCTCTATTGGCCCAAGTATTCTTTCAAAGAATGGCTCATAAAATATTTCCACACCATACTCAAGAAATAGTTGTACAAGATCCTCAGCAGTGTATTCAGCTAGCGATAAGTTCTCAGATAGCTCTGAATTTAATCTAGGTTTAGTTAGTCCAAGTGCTAAAATTCCGCCGCTGGAAGTGCCAGTAATTAAATCAAACAAACTGAATATAGGCTTTTGTGTTCGCCTTTCAATTTCTGAGAGGAGGAATGCAGGAATGATGCCCCGAATACCGCCTCCATCAATGGAAAGTATTTTATATTTGGGCTGGGCTTTTGTATTCATAGTTTCTGGGGATTTCTCCTGAGTTAATGTTTGTGCTTCTTGAATATTGACGGGATCTTCAGTTTGGTCTGTTTTGGTTTCCTCTTCATGTGATTGAAGAGTTATCAGTGTTGGGATAATCTCGGATTCTTCGCGGTTGATTTCTGTTTGTTGAGTTTCTTTTGGTTGGTCTTCTTCGTCGCTGACTAACGATACCGTTGCTGCTAATAAATTGGTGGTTAGTGGTGAGATATTTTCTTCAGGAATAACTTCTGTTGTCTCAATTTGGCTCTCGTTTTGGATCTCTTCTTGATTGGATGATTCTACTGCAAACGGAACTTGATTGGATGATTGTGTTGCAAATGGAATTTCTACTAAATCCCAACTAGGATTACCACGGAAATTTCCTTGAAAAGACTTTCCAGTTTGATTTTTAACTGTTGTTCCTTGCCCGTCATCTAATTTCCAGTAAGCCACTAATCCTGCTTCCTCTGCGACTATTAGCCCACAACGATGAGTCTGGATTTGTGCTTGAGTACAGGGATAATTCCAGACGCTAATATTTGCTAATTGCCCTTTGAAATAAACCTGTTTATGTAACGTTGCGCCTAGAGTTATAGAACTTGTTGCTTTGTTTAAAGATGAACCTCTAAGAGAATCTTTGTATTCATGATCATCGAGATATATGGTTAGTTGACCACTATTAAAAACAATGGCAAAAAAGTGCCATTGTCCTATAGTTAATTCTCCTTGTCCGAAAGTTTTGATACCCTTGCTAACAGTTTCATCAATGAAGACATCTAAGTTTCCTGTTTCACTGATACCAAATTCAAAATTATCGCTGTATCTTTCTGAGGAACGAGCAAAAAATACATTGCGTGTTCCGTAACTAGTTGCTTTACTTGTTAGTTCATGTGGATTTACCCACCCTGAAACCGTAAAAGCTGAACTCCCTTGAGCGAAAACACCGCTAAGATCGTTTCTGCCAAAATCTATATAATCATCTACCCCATCAAACATCAAAACTGTTTGTGTATTTACTATGCTTGTCACAAGGGTTTAATCTCCAAATATAAATAATTCGTAATTTTAAGTAAGAGATTTAATCTCAATAAATTTAGTAGTAAAAACCCACTGCTAACTTTCAAAATGGTAGGGGATGTAGAAGCGATCGCGGCTACTTTTCTTTACAGAATGGGTATATTATTCCTTGCTATTGGTTGTTAACAAGGATTAGCAGTTATTTAGTAACTGCCAATCCTTTCATTTGAGATGCAGAAGACCAAAATTATTGGTCTTCCAAATCGGAAGGAAACTTGAAAGTCCAAGGAAAAGAAGGTGTATCTGTTCCTTCAGTGGTTTGCTCTTGTAAAAAACGCCCAAAGAACGGTACCACTCCGACATCCACTGTTTTAACTGTGTTTGTAGACATGGTGTTTTCCTTAATGTAAATTGTTTCTGCAACTAAAGGTATATCAGTAATTAAATATGTGTTCAAGGTCAGTTAAGACAGTTAAGAAGTAATTATTCTAAAATATTTAAGACAGTTAAGACAGTTAAGACAGTTAAATCAACAAAATTATTTAACAAATATTAATATTAAGTAATCAATGTTAAATTATAGCAATTTTATTTGATTAATGAACAAATATACTAACCCAAAATGGAGGAGCCAGCCGCGTGGGCGGGTTTCCCGACTTGAGCGGACTGGCGTGGATTTGGAGAATAACGCATTGAACCTTTGTGGCTTACGCCATCTAGTTTCCAATATTTTTATCGAAACAATCATGTCTAAAACCGGACTTCGTCCCAAGTTTTTGAAGCAGAGTATAAATCCCCGTTACAAAAACGGTCTCCTGCCTCATGCCTTCGTTATTTTCAATTTTGAATTCAAAAAAGGTAATCTTATCAAAAATAAAATTATAAAAAAGGCTTAGCGCTTTGCTAAACCTCCATAGAAAGCAGTTATTCGACACACCAAACCTAATTTAATGCTACTCTTCCTGACGAGCATCTTCCTAAAGGATGAGTCTACTTTTGTTCAATTCATGGAAAACTTGGAGTACCGAAGTAATTAGTAATTCAACATCCTTTAGAGAGATTAAAATATAAATGTAGAAAAATAGTAAAAGTATTTATACATGAATCATGTTAAGCGATCGCTTAACTTTTCTCAAATAAAAGAGCAATTATTTAGAATCAGTATCTTTAACTTAGTAAATACTCTTTTAAGAGTTGCATATGAGTATCTCATTCGCATAATATGTGTATCACAGTTAAATATACATAGGTAAAAATCAAAATAGCATCTGGTAAAATTCCTTTGTCTCTTTTCACAGAACTAATAAAATTTTTGCGAAAAGTGAGGGGTAGAGATGAAATAAATTTATATCCAGTAAGTCGGAAAGTAAAAGTTTTAGCAACAGCCTTTTATATTTCTCAAAATATTAAGAAGAGGAGTTTAGATAAGCCTGATATACTCAAAGGAAAAGAAGCGATCGCTTGTTGGTGATATTTAGTTACTGTCCTCAATAATAAATCGTAGCTTATCTAGAGCATGTCATAAATATCCGACTTCTCTTGAAGAAGTCGGATATTTTGTTTATCACTCAGCTATCTTTACCAAGATGCTTTAGCCTTACTGCCTTGTAGCACTTCTGGATTTTGCATACTTCTATTCCTAATTTTGCGAGAAGTTAACAAAGCGATAGTCAAAACTTTTAGTTTTTTATACACCGTGTATAAATTTAGTTTTTCATTTGTAAATACTCTTTGCCAAAATGGTACTATCTTTTTTAAACCAAACCAGGGAAACCCATCATGTGATATCTCTTTTATATTATGTTCTCCATATAATAGCTTCATTGCTTCATGAGTAGTATTCCATCTATATATTTGCTCAATCCAACTTTTTTTAGGCGGATTATCCATTGTCATATCTGTTAAACTAGGAACTCTGTTAGTACAAATAACATCTATAAATATGTCGCCTTTAAAGCCTGCATGTTTAGCTAAGATACTGAGATGAGAATCTTCAAGTTTCATTCCTGGATACCTTTCGGCAATTACAGATATTAAACTAATTATCACATCAGTTCTACCAACTGTACCTCCTCCTGGTTTATACATAAAGCCGTTTATTCTCCCATGAGCAATATTCATAAACCATTGGATAGGAGGCAGATCCTCATCAAAATTTGGTAGTAAAATTTCAATTCCATCTTCTATTCCTTGTTGATAAACAATATGCCTTTGTCTTGTACCTAAAACATCAATTTCTGGTTGCCTTTGGAATTGATTTAATATTATCTTTAAACCGTTAGTATTTGGCTCAACTATTGGATACTTACGCTCACATAAAAATTGAGATTCAGCATCAAAAGCTATTAAAAGAGCAGGCGGTATCCATCCATTACATGTACTCTTCAGCAATAATGAGCCATAAATATCTCCCAAAACTCTAATTTTACCTGCTGAATATTGTCCCTCTCTTTGATGAACAACAAATATTCTGTGTTTGCATTTTTTAACATTGAAATTAGCTAAGTCATAAGGTTTACCCTTACACATCAAATTGTCAAATATTTTAGCGGGAATATTGTTTACTATCTTCTCTTCAGTATATAGATGAATGATTTGGACATCAGTAAGCAAAGTAAAACGGTCAATAACAGTTGGACATTCAAACCCATTATTTAAACCTATAATTATGTCAGCCATCAATCCTATTTCTGAGACTTGTTGAATGATTTTGGGAATAGTATAAGGTAGATAATTCTCTGATCCTTTTGCAGCTGCTAATATTCCTAATATTCTTGTGTTGTCAACAGTGTTCTTAGTTTTTGTATTGATAAATGCTTTGTAAGATAAAACAGCTTTGACATCTTCTGCCAAAGTTTTATTTTGTGTTTCTCTTAAAGCAACTCTTGACTTTCCTAAAAACTTACGATGCCAATTAAATGCTATTGATAAACTAGTTAAAAGCATTGCTTTATTCCTTATCTCAATTTCCAATTCTCCATTCCCATCTATCAATTCACGGATCAAGCGAATATTTCATCACAATGCTGATTTTTGTATCTTGTTTCAGAACAAAACTCGCGTCTTTAAATTTGGGTATACCTGTTCGTATTGATATAACTGGATTTTGGGAGAGACCAAAACCTTCTTGTGGAATCCCGAATAAATCTCTGTTAAGCTGGCGATCGCCATTTTGATCGTCAACAACAGCAACAGCATATGCACCTGGCTGTAAACCCAAAAACTCCTTTTTTATAGAGCTTCCCGTAATCTTCGCGCAGCCACTTTGAACCTCACTAGTATTATTTAGAGGAAATCCTTGTTCACCTGCGTAAATTCGGAAGCAAATCTCGCCTTTTTGATGACGTATACCATCTACAACAATACTTAATGTTGCAGTTTCCCTAGCATTTGCTGTTTTAGCAAAGCTAATACTCGTAAGCATAGCAAGAAGTAAATGACAGTATTTAAATACTTTCATCATAATTACACACATGAATTGAAGCGATTTATTGTTCTTTAACTAATGGCCCTTGCCAACTTTGCCAAAGTGATTTTAACAATTTCAGCAAATCTTTCAGCAGCAGATACTCTGTACCTTTCAACTGCATATATATACTTAAATGACAACATAATCTTTCATATAAACTCAAATCAAAGAGCCATATAGAAACTATAAACTCCCATAAAATTCTCCAATGCGGCAACAAAACTTTTCCTTGATTGGCTGAATCAAACCAAATAGAATACGCATAAAAATCAGGTAGTTTTAATGAATCTTTGGAATGACTGTTTAGAATCAACAAGTGATTAGGCCAGAACATACTCATAGATTGTTGTGGATGGTTTCTAGCAAAAAATAGATATTCTGGAATTTCATAAAACTGACCTAAAAGACTAAGCCTCAACAGTAAAGTTCCGTCAGCAGACGCATAACTACCCATAGGCGGTATTGCTTTCAAAGCACTAGCACGTATTACTCCATAGCATTGATAACATAAATGCCAATTCAGTAATTCGTGAAAACGCTCGTGTGGTTTTGGTGAATACGTTTTAAGTTTAACTTCGTAGTTTTGGATAAATTTTCCATATTCATCAATTAAATATGTGTAGGAATGACACAGTATGATCGTAGGATCTTCATCAAGTACATCAACACACTTCTTGATGAAATCCGCAGCATGTAAATCATCGTGAGCAGCCCACTTAAAATACTGACCTAAAGACAATTCAAATACACGGTTGAAATTAGGGGCACAACCAATATTATGTTGATTGCGGTAGTAACGTATACGTTTATCTTGTTCAATGTATGCTCGGCAAATTTCTTCTGTTTTATCTGTAGAGGCATTATCTGAAATAATCAACTCAAAATCTGCAAAGGTCTGAGCTAAGAGCGAATCTATGGATTCTTTGATAAATTTATCGCCGTTGTACACTGGTAAACCTATACTTACTCGTGGCTGTTTTATGTTCATAATAGATAAATTTTCTACAAATTCGTAGACTATCTAATCAAACTTTGAATGTCAGTTTTTTGCAGCCATTGATGTGTTATCTTTATCCCTTCTTCTAAGTCAATAATTGGTTGATAATTTAACAGCTTTTTTGCTTTTTCAATAGAATAAGCATAAGGACGAGTCATAAAATCTACAGACTCAGGTAAAATATCGACTTTTTTTCGAAAAAGTTTTTGCCCTTGAACCCGCATCTGTAAAAATAACTTCATTTCATCTTTTGGTAATGAAAAAGGAGCAGGTAAACCTTCTACTGCTGCTAAATGCGTAAAATATTCTTTCCAAGAAGTTTCTTGCCCATCAGTGATATTAAATATTTCACCATAAGTTTCTTTTTCTATTGCTAGAAATATGGCATTAATTAAATTATCTATATACAAATGATTGATTACACCCTTACCATCATTGGCATATGCAAATAATTTCTGACGCATCATCAGAATTGGTTTGACTACCCAAGGAATACTCCCAGGGCCATAAACATCCCCAGATCTAATAATAACAATACCAAAATCTGGTGGATTATTCAGTTTTAAAAGTGCTGCTTCAGCTTCAATTTGCGTTTGACAGTAAGGATTATTTTCATGAGAAAGTGGGCCTGATTCTGTAACACCATTAGGATAGTTAAAACCATAAACCATCACACTAGAAAGATGCACAAAGGTTTTAACACCAATATTTTTAGCAGCTTGAGCAATATTGACACTGCCCTCAACATTTATCTTACGAAAATGTTCGAGTGAGCCAGCTTCTTCGGCAATTTGATCTGTGTGTAAAACAATGTCTACTCCTTGACAAGCTTTTTGAGCAATAGTAGTATCATTGATACTTCCAGTAATCACTTCGATACCTAAATTTTGCACTTTTTTGTCATTTTCTAAAGAGCTTTGTAGTCCACGGACTTTCATACCTTGCGCTATAGCTAATTCAGCTGTACGCAAACCGATAAACCCATCAATTCCAGTAATTAGAAGTGTGTATTGAGAAAGATTCATATATCTAAACATCCTGACTTTTTTTAATCTACAGAATTAGAAATCAACAATTTTGTAGATATGCTTTAAACAGCAGGTCTGTACAAAAATTAGGGAATATGCATCAATTACTCTCTACAACTAATACCGTTTCACCTTAAAATTGATACAGATGATGACGCGGGGACGCAAAGACGCGCAGATTGATATTTTGCAGGATTATAGAGAATTGATACTAAAAAAGGAATGTTGATTAAGAATTTTGAGAAATGGTATAAGCAACATTCAAAAAACCGCTTTGAACCAAATAAGCGGTATAAGTCATAAGTAATTGCGAGTCAATAGATGGACAAGCAATAGAACTACCAGCCAATGCATTCA
>NZ_JCACKM010000057.1:25732-41604 GCF_059505385.1 Desmonostoc vinosum | reverse complement strand
TCAGCCAGAAAATAAATTTTCTGGCGAGTATCCGACTTTTGCAAGAGGTCTATTGAAGAAGGCAGGAGGTTCAATTCATTTACTCAAAAACAACGCCGCGATAAATTTCCGCCATCGGCAATTTAATACTAAGTGAATCAAAGGAAATAGAGCTTTCTAAACCGTTAAACTCACTGAGCAACCAACCTTGAGCTTGCTTACTATAGCGTTCTACAAAAAGTTCATCCTGCTCCACTAATAAATATTCTCTAAAACTCGAAATTGAGCGATACATGCGAAATTTACTGAGTCGGTCGTAATCTGCGGTGGAAGGAGATAGGACTTCGACAATCAGCGTGGGATTCAAAACTTCATCTGAGCGTTCAGCGTTGAGTTGCGGTTCGCCGTCAAAAACCATCACGTCTGGATATACTCCACGTTTGTATTCGGGAATCCACAGCCGTAAATCGCTGTTAATTGGCTCGAATTGAGCATCGCGTAGCAAAAACTTGAGAAAGGCAAAAATATTGCCACTGATGCGGCTGTGTTTGAGCGTTCCTCCAGGCATGGGTACAATTTCTCCGTCTCGATATTCGCTGCGTCCTTCTGCTTTTTCTTCAATCGCGCGATATTCATCCAAACTGTAGCTGCGCTTGATGGTAGAAACCATAGGTCGTACCCAATTTGACTGTAGGACAACAAAACTATTTTGTCACAGATTTGATTATGAGGCGATCTCTTGCACAGATACAGTAGAGGATACAGATTGATGTGTGCAATAACGCACCATCAAAGAAGAGTTTGGACGTTCTCCTCCTGTAGCGTGTATTGTCAAGCGTCAGGCAGCGTTTATATCTAAAAGCTGTGACCTTTTTGTTGGAGAGGAATCTGAATAATAAACTCAGTTCCTTCGTGAGGAATTGAGTAACACTTTAGTTGACCTTGATGATTTTCTGTGACAATTTGATAACTGATAGACATCCCCATCCCAGTTCCTTTGCCAATCGGTTTAGTAGTAAAGAAAGGGTCGAATATGCGTTGCTGAAGATTTTCGGGAATACCAATTCCATTATCGGCGATCGCAATTTCTACCCACGTTGCATTAACAACATTTGTACGAATTGTAATTTGATTGGGATGATCTTTAATAGCGTTGCGCTCTTCTAATGCATCAATGGCGTTCACCAGAATATTCATGAACACTTGGTTTAGCTGTCCAGCGTAACACTCTACTAAAGGCAGAATACCATAATTTTTGCTTACTTCTATTTCTGGTCGTTCTGATGTGGCTTTGAGGCGATGTTGCAGAATCATCAGGGTACTGTCGATACCTGCATGAATATCAACAGCTTTAAATTCCGCTTCGTCTATACGAGAGAAATTGCGTAGCGACAACACAATTTGACGAATGCGTTCAGTCCCTGTTTTCATGGAAGACAACATTTTTGGTAAGTCTTCTTGCAAAAACTCCAAATCAAACTCTTTAACTGCTGTGACAATTTCAGGGGTATGATGCCAATCATGCTGCTGATGTAACTTGACAAACCCTAACAAATTTTGAGTATATTCTTGCACATAAACAAGGTTGCCATGAATGAAACTGACTGGATTATTAATTTCGTGCGCTACACCTGCAACCAACTGCCCTAAGCTTGACATTTTTTCTTTTTGAATTAGTTGTGCCTGCATAGTTTGGAGTTCTTTTAAAGTCTGCTGAAGTTCAACAGTTCGCTGTTCAACGCGATGTTCTAACTCATTGTTAGCTTGCTCTAATTTGCTGGCCGAGTTACGATTTTCTTGCATAGCCGCCGATAAAATCAATGTTGCAACGGTCAACGCACTCATAAAAGATTGTAGTAAAAGTAAGGAAGTACCAACTGAGTCTTTGGCAAATGAACCAAATCCTCTAGATGTGCCAAAAATGGCAATGATGGCCATAACAATAATTAAAAGCGTGGTTTGCCACTGTTCTAAGCGAAAAGCAGCCCACAGCAACGGCAGAATCATCACATACTCTAATGGGTTATCGCTCCAAAAAGCTGTACACCCAATACTTATTAACAGTACTGTAACTAGAATAAATTCGGTGGTTGATGTTCGTCGGAATTGCCTACCGATACAAAAGTGCTGAAACAACGTTAATAATGCTGGAGCAATAATTAACATACTCACAACTGTACTGATATACCACCCCAACCAAAGTAGCCAAAAGTTGTCCCAAGTTGAAAAACCGATTACACACTGAGTTGTGATGCCAACTAGGGCAGTAAAAGGTGTAAAGAGGAGAAGAAAAGCAATAAATTTAATTGTATCTTGGGTACGATTAAATGGATAAATTAACGGAATAAATCGAACCACTAAGGCAGTAATAATTACCGGATCAATTGTATTAAGTAATGCAACTACAAAAGCAGCAGGTGTATCGAAAAAATACACTCGATTAGTAATAAAATCACAAAGTAGCAAGATAATCCAAAATCGCCGCCCAAACAATAACAGCGTTGTCAAAAACACGCCAGATGAAGGCCAAATCGCTGTCAAGCTATCTGGGAACGTAAATACTGTTGCTAACTTAGCCAAAGCAAAGTGAACGGGTAGCAGAATGAGAAACCCAATTAATAAAGTGCGATCGCACCAAAAACGGAATTTTAACCAAACTTGTGTTGGGAACATTTATAATCTTAAAACTTGGTTTAAGTTTTGTCCTTGTTATAATTCCCACACGGAGTAATTTTTTAACGTTAAACAGATTTGGTATAACTTCTAGCACTTCTTTAAATCTTTCACTGTCGGCCCGTGTAAAACTTCTCCATTGCAACTGAAACGCGAACCATGACAGGGACAATCCCAACTTTTTTCGCCACTGTTCCAAGCAACAACGCAACCCAAGTGAGGACAAACCGCAGAAACAGCGTGTATTTTTCCCGTTTCATCTCGATAAGCGGCTACCTTGTCACCATCGACAGTCACTAGTTTTCCTTCACCTACTGCCACATCTGACAGAGATTGATTCAATCCCTTAAAGCGATCGCCTACCCAGTGACTACCAACTTCCAAGTTTTGCTTTATACCTTGTGGACTGATAAAAGGAGTGGCGCGAGTTGCATCGTATAAATCAGCTGCAGGATTTTCAATATCTAAAATTTTGTCTGCAAGTATCATTCCTGATAGGGTTCCTTGAGTCATCCCCCAAAGACTAAACCCAGTTGCTATAAAGGTATGCTTGCTTAAAGGAGTTAATTTTCCTACATAGGGTAGCTTATCAAAAGATACAAAATCCTGGGTAGACCAACGATAGTCAATGGATTCAACATCAAAGCGAGAACGAGCGTAATTTTCTAAATCTAGATATTTTTCTTCAGTATTTTCCACAGTTCCCACTTGATGACCGCCGCCACCAATCAGTAGCAATAAACCATCCTTGTCAGGAGTAGTACGAATAGAGTAATATTTTTCTCCTGTGCCTATGTACATCCCCACAGGTGCTTGACGCTCTGCAATCCGCGCACCAATGATATAAGAACGTTTAGGGTAAGTTTTAGCAAAGAATAATCCCTCATCAGTAATGGGGATATTGGTTGTAACTATGACATCTTTCGCTTGGATAACTCCCTCGTTGGTAATGACTTGGCAAAGCTCATTTTCCTCTACTTTCACTACTCTTGTCTTTTCAAATACGTAACTTCCATCACCAGGAATCTGCTTAATTAGGTGTAACAGATATTTGCGAGAATGAAATTGTGCTTGGTTGTCAAACTTAACAGCACCAGCAATTGGGAAAGGTAGGGAAGTTTCAAGAACAAATGTGGCGGGTAGTCCTAGTTTTAGTGCTGCTTCTACCTCTTTTTCAATATCTTTAAGATTATTTGGGGTTTCTGCAAAAGTATAGGAACTTTGGCGACTAAAGTCACAGTCAATTTGTTCTTCGGTAACAGTTTTAGCAATAAATTCTAGTGCTGCTTGGTTTGACTTTGCATATGTGCGTGCTTTTTCTTCACCATGATTTTTAATCAACTCTGCATAAATCAATTGGTGAAGTGAGGTAACTTTGGCTGTAGTATGACCGCTAACACCATTAGATATCTGTTGCGATTCAATTACCGCAACGGTTTTACCAGCTCGTTTAAGTAATGTTGCAGCAGTGATTCCCGCAATCCCTGCACCGACAATTGCAACATCTACAGATAAATTATTGCTCAGTGGTGGAAAATTAGCTGTGGGGGTCGAATCAATCCAGTAAGAAATGTGTTTTCCTGATAAATTAGACATGTTTCTAAATAATGTGGGATCAATGGAGTACTTTAACGACAGGATTAGTCTGAAATCACAAAACTTAAAAAGTTAGTTTTACCTACTGAATTGTTTTTAACTAATCGCTATTTTGTTTGTTAGATTATTGTTTACATCAATAATCCTTAAATTCAAATTAAACGTTTCAATATCTAAAATAAAACTATCTTAAGGATAGGTTCTATTGGCAAATAGTCAGATGGATATTATTCCTAAGGTATAGAGCAACAATAATAAGCAGGGAAAGTAAAAAAAGTGATTTGTATCAATAATTTCGTGAAATGGTATTAGGTGTACGGAGGAAACCTCTGCACCCTGCGGGAAGCCGCAAAAGCGTCTACAAATCGGCGGCAGTTGCTACAACGGGGCAACCCCCAAGACCACACTCGCTCTGCAACACGCTGGTTTTTTTGTGGTTCGTTCCAATCACAGGTATCAGTGATAACCCACAAAAGATTATGGGTATTTTAGAGATGTGCAAGCCTAAAATCTACTTGATCTCTAACTCAATGGTATTACGTAATTTAAACAGCTATATTGTACTAGCAATTAAATCTTCTTTTTCGCAGCCTCGGCAACTGATTGTTATTACTCCAATTTTGGCGATCGCTCACTATGCGCTAGCTACGCTTGCTCAGGCTGTATCGTTTGAAAATTCAGCCTCAGCGATTTGGCCTTCGTCAGGTTTTTTTCTGGCAATGGTTTTGTTATTGGGTTATCGCATCATACCTTCTATTTTCTTGAGTGCATTGCTCGTAAATTCGTTGCTATTTTATAAAGATTTTCCCACTATTATTAGTATCTCTGTCGTCAATTGCATTGAGCCACTGGCAACAGCATGGCTGATCAATCAATTTATTAAAACGCACGATTTACTTGAGCGATCGCTAAATGTTTTTAAATTTATCATTGTGATTTTAACTAGTGCAGCAGTAAACACTTGCTTTGCTGTAGCAATTTTATGTTTAACTAGCAGTCTACCTTGGAAACTTTATGGTGCAGTTTGGCAAACTTGGTCGCTGAGTGTTGTTACAGGCGGCTTGCTGATTGCACCTATGATATTGACATGGGCAACGCAATCTTGGCAAACTGTACGATTCAATGCACAGTTAATTACAGAGTTTGCTGTCATTGTCATTTTGCTGGCGATAATTAGCAAGGCCGCTTTTTGGGGCAACAATCCTGTGGAATATATGATGGTTCCACTGTTGCTCTGGTCTGCTTTTCGATTTAGAACAACAGAGTCCACGCTGTTAGTTGTGATTGTTTCTGCGATCGCTGTTTTAGGTACATCTCGCAATTTGGGTTCATTCGCTAAATCTTCGGTGAATGAATCTTTGATGTTACTGCAATCTTTTATGTGCGTTATTGCCCTCACTACCTATTTACTAACATCAGTTCTCAATGAGAACCGCAAAGCAGCGCTAAAACTAGAGCAACGAGTCGAAGAACGTACCATAGAACTAAAAATTGCCAAAGAAGTTGCTGACAATGCCAATCAGGCAAAAAGTGAATTCTTAGCAAACATGAGTCATGAACTACGAACACCCCTCAACGGGATTTTGGGATATGCACAAATCCTTAGCCGTTCCAAAGCTTTACCTGAAAAAGAACGTCACGGTGTTGGCATTATTCATCAATGTGGTTCGCATTTGTTGACTCTAATTAACGACGTACTAGACTTGTCTAAAATTGAAGCCCGAAAACTAGAACTGACTGCCAATGCACTACATTTACCGGCATTTTTGCAAGGGGTAGTGGAAATCTGTCGCATTCGAGCCGAACAAAAAGGTATTGATTTTGTTTATCAACCCGATCCCATGTTGCCTGAAGGTGTTATTACCGATGAAAAGCGGCTGCGTCAGGTTTTAATCAACTTATTGGGAAATGGCATTAAATTTACTGATAAAGGATCTGTCACCCTGGAAGTTACCGTTCAGGAAACTACTTTTGATAGTAACTATCGACGCCTCAAATTTCAAATTGTGGATACCGGAATTGGCATTGAACCAGAGCAAATCAATAAAATTTTTCAGGCATTTGAACAAGTGGGCGATCAAAAACGCCAAGCAGAAGGCACAGGTTTAGGACTAGCTATCAGTCAAAAGATTGTACAACTGATGGGCGGACAAATCCAAGTCAAAAGTCAACCAAATATCGGTAGTAATTTCTACTTTGAATTCGATTTAGCGATCGCAACTGATTGGGTAAAACAAACTGTCAACAGCACAGGTAAACAAATTATTGGCTATGAAGGGCGATCGCGCCACATTTTAGTAATAGATGATCGTTGGGAAAACCGCGCTGTTTTGGTCAACCTACTAGAACCCCTCGGTTTCACCTTTACTGAAGCAGAAAATGGGCATGATGGCATAGAAAAAATGCGTCAAATTCAACCTGATCTCGTAATTACTGACCTCGCCATGCCCGTCATGGATGGCTTTCAAATGCTCAAACAAGTACGTTTTGCCGAAGATTTGCAGCACCTAATAATCCTAGTTTCTTCGGCATCTGTAGCACAAATCGATCAACAAATGGCGTTAGATGCAGGTGGTAATGACTTTCTTACCAAGCCAGTAGAAGCTTGTGAATTGTTCCGTCTACTAGAATGCCATTTAGAACTGAAATGGAAATACGAAACTACTATTGTTGAAGACGCACCTCAAACAAACGAACTAGTTTTTCCACCATCAGCCGAACTCGAAAAATTAATGGTACTGGCACAACAAGCTAACCTCAAGCGGCTACGCGAACAAATAGAAAATCTGGTGCAAGCCGATCCTTGTTTGACTGCCTTTGCTACACCAATTCTTCAGTTAGCCAAACAATTCAAAGCTGAGGAAATTGAAGAGTTATTAAAACAACATCTGACACAGGAGAAAAGTCATGTTTAGTTCTGCAAAAATCCTAGTAGTTGATGATACTCCTGCTAACTTGGAAGTTATCTGTGAAACTTTAGGTGATGCAGGCTATGAAGTGATCACAGCCATTGATGGCGATCGCGCTCTCAAACGAGTTCAAACTCACCCACCAGACTTAATTTTGCTCGATGTGCAAATGCCGGGAATCGACGGTTTTGAAACCTGTCAACAGCTCAAAGCAAATCCCGCAACAGCAAATATTCCGGTAATTTTTATGACAGCATTATCTGACACTGACAGCAAAGTCAAGGGTTTTGATTTGGGTGCAGTGGACTATGTGACTAAGCCCTTTCAAGAAAAGGAAATGCTAGCACGGGTGAAAACGCAACTGCAACTATGGCAATTAACTAAAAACCTAGAACAAAATATTGCCGAACGAACTGCCGAATTAAAAACCGCCCTCGATCAACTGCATAACTCACAATTCCAACTGATTCAAAGCGAAAAAATGTCGGCTTTAGGAAATTTAGTTGCAGGGGTAGCCCACGAAATTAATAATCCCATCGGCTTCATTGCCAGCAATTTGCAACCCGCACAAGAATACATTAAAGACTTGTTCTACCTGATTACACTTTACCAACAAGAACTACCTCATCCAAGTGCAACTCTACAAGCAGCAATTGAAGAAATAGATTTGACATATGTGCAAGTAGACTTACTAAAATTGCTCACCTCAATGCAAGAAGGCGTGAAGCGCATTTGTCATATTAGCAACAGCTTGAGAACTTTCTCCCGTGCCGATAGCGATCGCCCGATTCTTTTTAACATTCACGAAGGTATCGACAGCACGCTGATGATTCTTCAGCATCGTCTCAAAGCTAACGAGTGTAGATCTGTAATTCAAGTGATTAAACAATACGGCGAGATTCCTCAAATTGAATGCTATGTAGGTCAACTCAATCAAGTATTTATGAATATCCTAGCTAATGCGATCGATGCTTTAGAAGAAGTAACTCAAAAACACAGTTTAGAAAATACGAAAAATTATCAAATTACTATTTCTACTCAGTTAATTGATAAACCTCAAATGGTAGAGTTGCGAATTAAAGATAATGGCATTGGCATGTTAGAAGAAATCAAACAGAGAGTTTTTGACCGCTTATTCACGACAAAAGAAGTTGGGAAAGGAACAGGATTAGGATTAGCGATCGCCTATCAAATCGTCTGCCAAAAGCACAATGGTTTGCTCTTAGTTAATTCTACTATTGGTCAAGGGACTGAATTTATCATCAAATTACCACTAAAATTAAACTAATAGATTGATTTGTAGTTAGACTTAAACTAATTAGACCTCTTGCAAAAGTCGGATACTCGCCAGAAAATAAATTTTCTGGCTGATAACTCAAGTCGGTTTCAACCGACTAATAACAGTATTTTTAGTCCGTTTCAACGGACTTTTGCTATTAGGCAGAGACTTGAGTCTCTGACGGTTCAAGTATTTTTGCAAGAAGTCTATTGTCTTTAGCCTACGGCATAACACACCCTACGTTTATTACTTTTACGTTTCTTAGAGGTTGTTTGAAAAGTCTAAATTAATACTAAAATAGGCGATTAGAAATCGCGACTATACAGACAAAACCCACCTCCGTGGGTTTCAAGAACTCGATTTTCCGTGTTTTCCACAGAGGTGGACTTCGCTTGTGTAGTAGCGAATTATTATATTCGCTTTTCAAACATCCTCTTAATGTAGCTTGAAATATTAACACCGCAGTCTGCGATGTAGTGCGTTGCTCTAAGCAATAATGCATTAACCAACTGATTTCAAACTCCTAAATCAAGTTTTGAACTCCTAAATCAAGTTTTGAATTCCTAAATCAAGTTTTGAACTCCTAAATCAAGTCTTGAACTCCTAAATCAAGTTTTGAACTCCTAAATCAAGTCTTGAACTCCTAAATCAAGTCTTGAATTCCTAAATCAAGTCTTGAATTCCTAAATCAAGTTTTGAATTCCTAAATCAAGTTTTGAATTCCTAAATCAAGTTTTGAACAACAAAATATATACAGTAAATATACTCATATTTATCCTGTCTACTAATGCTTCAGAAGTTCTGTAGCTTTACCGTAGTTGGTGCATCAGTTAATTAAGTATATTATTAGTATATAAAGAACTCAGTACCAAACACTATCAAAGTTCTCTATATTAAATTAATCCAAAAAGGGGAAAGTATATGGCGCAACGCAAACGAAACTCGCTTGCACTGACCAAAGCTGAACGGCGAATTGAAGGATTACAAACGATTAAACCTGACCTAGACTTTGGTAATGGGTTCTCAATTGCTAGTTACAACACTATGATTCAAGATTTACGAGAGAAGCTAGCCGCCCATAATCAAGCACGAACAATGATGGATAAAACGCAGAATGCATTAGAAGAAGCAGAACGTGCATTGAATAATTATTCTGAGCATATTTTGCTGAGTGTTGCGTCTTACTATGGCAAAAATAGCGATGAGTATGGGATGGCTGGTGGAACCCGCAAGTCAGACCGACGCAAACCACGTTCAGTAGTAAATCAAACGGTGAAGTCTGCGGATTGATTGGTAAATAAATACCATACACCTGATTTAACGTGAGGAAAAGAGCGATCGCAGTTTATTTTATAATTGCGATCGCCAATTCTCACTATTGTGGAAGCAAAGAAAAAATTTTTGTAGGGTGGGTTAACGAAGTAACGCACCGTCTTAATCTCATTGGCAGTGCGTTGTGCTTCCTAAAGCTATGCTTAGACCTTATTTAATCTAAAAAATAGTCAGTTAAAATAGTCTTTTATTTAGCAGTTTTTATTTAACCAAAATGCAAGTAAATCCTAAAAACCTGACTCTATAAGAATTATACTGTCTTAAGCATCAAAAAAAATTGTTAGTGAATAACCCTAAAACTTGCATTTAGGCTAAAAATCGACTCTTTTTTCTACCACTGCTGTAAAATCTGGTTTTATCTGGAGTTATACGAGCGTTGGCGTAGCCCCCTGAAGGCATCGCTAGGTTCGGAGTAATCCCAAGAGTGCATTTGACGGAAAGGAAGACCCATCTTTTGGAAGACATACTTCTCTTTCACACCAGAAGCAATCAAATCGGGCTTGAGTGCTTTAACGAACTCTTCAAACTCGTATGCAGTTACGTCATCGTAAACGATGGTGCCGTTTTCGATGTAGTGGGTGGTACGTTTGTAGTCGTCGTTATGAGCAAACTCATAACCTGTACCAACCATTTTCATACCCAAATCTTGGAAAGCGGGGACGACGTGACGAGGACGCAGACCACCAACCATCATAGCCACGGTCTTACCTTCCAAACGGTGGCGATACTTAGAAAGGATTGCATCCATGGTAGGCTGATACTTGGCAATCAATTTCTCAGCGTTTTCTTGGATCTTGGAGTCAAACTTGGAAGCAATTTCCCGTAAAGACTCAGCAATCTTGGTGGGGCCGAAGAAGTTATATTCTAACCAGGGAATGCCATAAGCTTCTTCCATGTGACGGCTAATATAGTTCATCGAACGGTAGCAGTGAATCAAGTTCATCTTCACGTTCGGTGTCATCAACATTTCGTTGATGGTGCCATCACCAGACCACTGAGCAACTACGCGCAAGCCCAGTTCTTCTAACAGAATGCGGCTAGCCCAAGCATCACCACCGATGTTGTAGTCACCAATGATTGCTACGTCGTAGGGGGTAGACTCAAATTGTAACTTGCCTTCTTTCTTCTCTTTGTCTGCTCTGGTGAATACCCAGTCACGCACCATGTCGTTAGCAATGTGGTGTCCCAAAGACTGAGAAACACCCCGGAAACCTTCGCAACGTACAGGAACAACTGGCTTACCTGTTTCTTTGGCTGCTTTTTTGGCAACTGCTTCAATATCATCCCCAATTAGACCGATAGGACATTCAGATTGAATGGAGATACCACGGCTGAGGGGGAACAGTACTTCTAATTCTTGAATGAGTTTGGTGAGTTTTTTGTCACCACCAAAAACGATATCTCTTTCTTGGAAGTCAGAGGTGAAGTGCATAGTACCAAAGGTATCAACACCAGTGGTACCGATATAGTAGTTACGACGACCAGACCAAGACCAGTAACCGCAACCTACAGGCCCGTGACTGATGTGGATCATGTCCTTAATAGGGCCCCAAACCACACCTTTGGAACCTGCATAAGCACAACCACGAGCGGTCATCACACCAGGAAGAGATTTGATGTTAGACTTAACGCCGCAATCGCTCTTACCTTCTTCGTATACGTTTAGGTGCTTTTCCCGTTTTTTGGCTGCTTTTTCGGGATAAGCGCTAAGAACTTCTTTAATTAGTTCTTTTCTTTCTTCAATGATGTTGTTGTTGTTTTCTGGAGGAGTCATTTTTGATCTCTCTTGCACCTAAGGAACGGGGATAGGGATAGGGAAGGGCTATTTTGCCCATCGTCCCCTGTGGGATTGGGGACTTATATGTCCCCTTGGGGGATGAAAGTAAGGTAAGGAAGAAGGTGAAAGGGTAATTCAAGTCCTTTTTCCTTTTCCTAGGTTATGGTTTACTTAGCGGTAGCTTCTGCGGGTTTGCCGATAATTTCTGCGTGCTTAGTATCGTCGTCAAGAATACCGAATTCAACTAACAGTGCTTCTAGCTCGTCCATTTCAATTGGGGTGGGGACGGTGAGCTTGTCGTTGTTGATGATCTTCTTGGCTAAGGCGCGGTATTCGTTACCCTGAGTACTGTCAGGTGCATACTCGTTAACGGTCATCCGGCGCAATTCAGCGTGTTGAACGATGTTGTCGCGAGGAACGAAGTGAATCATTTGGGTGTTCAACCGTTCTGCCAAGGTTTCGATCAATTCGATTTCCCGGTCAACTTTACGGCTGTTACAAATCAAACCACCCAAGCGTACACCACCGGAGTGAGCATATTTCAAAATACCACGAGCGATGTTGTTAGCAGCGTACATCGCCATCATCTCACCAGAGGTAACGATGTAGATTTCTTGTGCTTTACCTTCACGGATAGGCATAGCGAAACCACCACATACAACGTCACCAAGTACGTCGTAGGATACGAAATCTAGGTCTTGGTAAGCACCATTTTCTTCCAAGAAGTTGATGGCGGTGATAATACCACGACCGGCGCAACCTACACCGGGTTCAGGGCCACCAGACTCTACGCACTTAACACCACGGAAGCCGGTGAGCATGACTTCATGGAGTTCTAAATCTTCTACTGCACCTCGCTCAGCAGCGAGGTGGAGAACTGTGGTTTGAGCTTTACTGTGGAGCATCAAACGGGTGGAGTCAGCTTTAGGGTCGCAACCTACGATCATGATGCGTTGACCCATTTCTGCCATAGCTGCCAGGGTGTTTTGGGAGGTGGTGGACTTACCGATACCACCTTTACCGTAGAAAGCTATCTGTCTAATTTTTTCGTCAGTCATGGTAATTGTTTTCCTGCAATTGGTTGGTTGGTGGGTCTGTTTGTCTGTTGGTTCTCACGCCTGTTGAGCTACGGCAGTGAGCGTGTGTAGAACGTCGCTGGTGGCGATCGCTCTACAGAAAAAGCGGTGGGCATGGGACTCATAGTGATTCGTGGTTAAATTTTTATTTAGCCTTTGTCCTAAATTAGGACAAAGGAATTACTCATTTTACAAATACGCCATAATGTGTATCAACAAACAAGTGAAACTGGACATAAATCAATGCTTAAGTCCTATTACTTAGACACGAGCCAATGCAGCGTTGGTGTCATCTGGCGACACGCCACCCGTAGCCGTTGCATCACTTAAGTGCTTAAGAATCGCATTGAAGTGTGATTCTTGTAAACTCATCCCTGTATGTGTTTAGACTATGGCTCAACTGCTTCTACTACCAGATCCTTGCTGATGCGATCGCGCAACCTAGATTCAATCGCAACCTTAAGGGTGGCTGTGCTGCTAGAACAAGAACCGCAAGCACCCTGTAATATAACTTGAACGCGAAGGACGTCCCGTCCTGCTTCGCTAACGCCTTCTACGTCGTATAGTTCAACGTCTCCCCCGTCAGCAATCAACACTGGTCTAACTTCTTCGTCTAGCACCTTTTGAATCAGGGCAATTTTTTGTACAGTTGTTAATTGTCGTTGCGATTGCTGTTTAGAATTAGCAAGATCTGTAGCAACTTTCACACCATAATTATTGAGCGCAGGTGCAGAGATTTTTTGTTGCACACTCTTAATAATATCATCAATGTTGGCCAAACAAGAACCGCATCCACCGCCAGCTTTGACATAATTTGTTACCTCTTCCGCAGTGGTAAGATGATTTTCTGTAATCACGCGGCGGATTTTAGATTCGCTAATGCCAAAGCAGCTACAAACTAGCGCTCCTTCATCATCATCGTCATGGACAACTAGGGGAATACCGCGATAATTATAAATCGCAGCTTCTAGCGCTTCTTGACCCATGACAGAGCAGTGCATTTTGGCTTCTGGCAAACCACCTAAGTAGTTGGCAATATCTTTATTGGAAACTTTTAACGCATCATCCAAGGTTAAACCCTTGATAATTTCAGTCAGCGCACTAGAAGAAGCGATCGCACTAGTACAGCCAAAGGTTTGAAAGCGTGCATCAAGAATCTTATCAGATTCTACTTCCACTTTGAGGTGCAGTCTTAGAGCATCACCGCAAGCAATGCTACCGACTTCACCCATTGACACTTTTACTCCAGGTTCGCCTTGATCTTCAATAGCTCCCTGATTTTGAGGATTGTAAAATAGTTCTAATACTTTATCTGTGTAGTCCCACATATTAAGTTCCGAGTGCTGAGTAGTGAGTGCTGAGTGGGGCTAGGGACTGGGGACTAGGGACTAGGGACTAGGGAAAAATTTCCCAATACCCAGTACCCGATCCCCAATACCCAGTACCTACTCCTTAATTAACGATGAACCAATGCTTGTTCTTGCTCTTGCAACCAACCCGCATCATCATTTTTGAAGGGTGAGAGGGCGCGTAAACGCTCTACAATATTGGGCATGACTGCGATTACTTGATCAATTTCGGCGTCTGTGGTGTAGCGACAGAGACTAAAGCGAATGGAACCATGCAAGGTGGTGTAAGGTAAACCCATTGCCCGGAGGACGTGAGAAGGTTCCAATGAGCCAGAGGTACAAGCGGAACCAGATGAGGCACAGATACCGAATTTATTTAGGGATAGTAAGATGGCTTCACCTTCAATGTACTTGAAGCCTATATTAGTAGTGTTTGGCAATCTCTGCGTTGGATCACCATTCACTTCACAGTCGGGAATTTTAGCAAGTAAGGTTTGTTCGAGGCGATCGCGCAGCCTTCTTTCTCTTTTGGTTGCTTCTTCTAAGTGTAACAGTTCTAGCTCAGCGGCTTTGCCTAAAGCGACAATTCCCGGAACATTCTCTGTTCCCGCTCGGCGTCCCCGTTCTTGGTGTCCACCAATCAGCAGGGGACGGAATCTTACCCCGCGTCGCACATATAAAGCGCCAATTCCCTTGGGTGCGTGAATCTTGTGACCAGACATAGTTAACATATCTATGGTGCTGGTCTTCATATTTAAGGGTATTTTACCCACTGCTTGCACCGCATCCACATGGAAGAGAGCGCCACGTTCCTTAACTCTTAACCCAATCTGTTCAATTGGGAAAATTGTACCGGTTTCGTTGTTAGCATACATAATTGTCACCAAGGCGGTGTTACCCGTCAGTGAGGCTTCTAGTTCATCTAGATCTAATTGCCCTTGATGATTTACTGAAAGGTAGGTAACACTGTAACCTTGGGTTTCTAATTGTTTGCAGACATTCAGTACTGCTGGATGTTCAACTTGCGTGGTGATGATATGTCGCTTTTCTGGTTGCGCTAACAGTGCGGCGCGAATTGCAGCGTTATCGCCTTCAGTACCACAACTGGTGTAAATAATTTCTGATTCATCGGCACCCAAAAGGGCTGCTAGTTGTTCTCTGGCTGTCTTTACTGCTTTGCCAAGTTGTCCGCCAAAGGTGTGCATACTGGAGGGATTGCCGTAGTAGTCCCTCAGATAAGGCAACATCGCCTCTAAAACTTCTGGGTCTAGTTTAGTTGTGGCATTGTTATCGAGATAGATGCAGTTCTTTTGCATTGTTTTTAATTTAATTTGCCAATATCTTAGTAGTGCTGAGTGCTGTCTTCAGGCTTCATTATGCTCCCGTTGCTTGGTGTTGACGTTTTTGCAACTGTTCAGAATATTTCTGGGAATAACATTTAAACCAATTTTCCCAGTAATCTTGTTTATTTGTTAACTTTGCTAGTACGCGGTTGTAATTAGCAAACCAATCTTCCCAGTAATCGCCAGTCTGCTTGACGCAACCGTCGCAAGTAGGACAACCAGCTTTACATTGGGGCACAGTATGAATACTACCAACGCAGTTTGTGCAAAGTTCCGGGTCAATCCAGTGTTGGCCATCAACTAATTTAACTGCACCAGTAGGACATACAGAGAGACAGAGATTGCAGGAAATACATTGGCTAGTGATTTTGTAAGCCATGATTATTCTCCTTAAGAATTTGGGGAGTGGTGAGTGGGGAGTGGTGAGTGGGGAGTGGATTTAGGAAAGAGGTAATAGGTGAGGAATAATCTCTTCTCTTCCCTACTCCCTACTCCCTACTCCCTAAATACATTGGCTAGTGATTTTGTAAGCCATGATTATTCTCCTTAAGAATTTGGG
>NZ_JCACKM010000057.1:19542-25632 GCF_059505385.1 Desmonostoc vinosum | reverse complement strand
GTAATAGGTGAGGAATAATCTCTTCTCTTCCCTACTCCCTACTCCCTACTCCCTATTCCATTGCTCGTAAAACTCCAAAGCAACCTTTTCAATCACGTCGTAGGCTTCAACAGTATGTATGCCAGCTTGCTGCAATTTTTCTTGAGGACAGTTACCAATCTTGGAGACTAATACTGCTTTGCAATCTGCGATCGCTTTCATAATATGTTCAAATGTGGCTTCTTCTCCGTATCCACCTTGACAATATTGATCGATTTTGCGATGACTGATAAAGCGAACTTCTTTACCATCCACTTCGTAAATCTGGAATTCCTTCGCATGTCCGAAGTGCTGGTTAACTAATCCACCGCCTTTGGTTGCTACTGCAACTAAGATTTTAGGATTGTTTTGTCCAACAGGTGCGCTTTGGCTCGTCTCTAATGCTTTTTCTTTGGCTGCTTTAATTTCTTCTCTAAACTTCTCAATACCTTCGTGAACTTCTTGACGAGTTTCGAGGTTGTACTCTGGGGACATTTCCAAGAATTTATCTTTGGTAAATTCCTGGCTGCGATCTTCTCCTAATAATCCGACGGCATCGGCTCGGCACTGGCGGCAATGACGCATCATTTTCATGTTGCCAGAGCAATTATCTTGCACTTCTTTGAGTTCTTTGGTGGTTGGGCCGCGTTGACCGGTTAAACCAAAGTGTGTGCCGTGTTCTGGTGCCGAAATCAAGGGCATAATATTGTGTAAGAATGCACCTTTAGAGCGAATCATTTTGTTCACTTCTACTAGGTGTTGATCATTAATGCCCGGAATCATCACGGAGTTGACTTTGCAGAGGATGTCAGCTTCTTGTAAAGCTTGCAATCCTTCGAGCTGCTTTTCAAGCAGAATTCTCGCCCCTTCAACGCCTCTGTAACGTCTACGTTTGTAATGAACCCAAGAATAAATCTGTGCGCCGATTTCTGGGTCGATGGTGTTAAGGGTGATAGTAACGTGATCTATATTTAATTGTTTAATGCGATCGACGTATTCGGTCAGCATTAAACCATTAGTTGATAAGCAAAGCTTGATATCTGGTGCTTTGTCTGCAATCAACTCAAAAGTGCGGAATGTCTTTTCTGGATTCGCCAAAGGATCGCCAGGCCCCGCAACTCCCAAGACTGTCATTTGGGGAATCTTACCTGCAATCACCAAAACTTTATGTGCTGCTTCTTCTGGTGTCAGCAACTCGCTAACTACTCCTGGACGGCTTTCGTTAGCGCAGTCATATTTCCGGTTGCAATAGTTGCATTGAATGTTACAAGCTGGAGCAACTGCAACGTGCATCCGGGCGTAGTGGTGATGGGCTTCTTCGCTATAGCAGGGATGTTTGGCAATGCGTTCTTTGAGTTTTTCGTCCATTTCTGGGGTAGCGCTGCTTTTGCTATCGCAGCCGCAACCACCTTTTTTTGCTTGGGTTATTGTTGGTTCCTGTTCGGAGGAGGTGAGGAGTCCTGTAGCCTGTGGTGTCATTGAATTTCGCAAGGAATCGGTATCGGTGGACTGGCTGCCACTGTGGGAGATGCCGTTGCTACTCTCTGTGCCCAAGGAATTGAAGTCGCGTCTGATACTCACGCTGCCCACTCTGTAGCGGTAGCGTAGACACCTGATGAGGGCGGCTGTTCGCAGAGTAGGGCAGGCTATCAATCTATAAGTTTCGGCTGGTGTGTGTCAACGTTTGGGTAGGGGTAGAATTTGTGTGTACAGCCGCGACTTCTATTCACAGAGGCATGGTGCTATCTCATCCCTCCACTCACTTTTCGCTTCTGGTTTTATCAGGGCGTTAAGTGATTGGCGATATAAGATTTATATCAGTCGTCTTTGATAGCAGCAGCTTGTCTATCTAGGATAGAATTTATTGGATTTATTACTTTTGTACTCAAGATTCAGAACCCTATAATTTAGGGCATTCCAAGAATTAAAATATTTTTTTTCAGGTAGGGGTTCTAGTATTTTTTGATTAGGGTTCGAGTATTTATGAACGGGGGTTCAGGATTTCTTTGTACTCAGCCACAACCCAACACCAGCAAAGATTTCAACTTGGTTGGAACTAATTTTAAGATATATTAGCTTGTACTCAAAACTCCTCAAATCCTTCACAAAACAGCCAGTACTAAAGGATCTGAGGGGAAAAACTGGAGTAGGCTACGTCGTGCTACCCCAGATGCGTGCGAAATTCAATTCTGTATCTAACATATCATTTTTTTTCAGGAAAAAATGCAATTCATATTTTCTTAAGTTTTGCCGGAATAATAATATTAAATTGCGCTTGGAAGTCTGATCAGGTAAGGCATGTAAGTTACTGTATCTAAACGAGTTAATGAACATTATTTGCAATTAATTTCATTTTAAAGCTTTTGATCAGCTTTTGTCATTTATCCCAGCCTACATCCATCCACAAATAGCGATCGCTCCGGTTCCAACTCAGTTAAAATATCTTGATATAAATATTTTTTGTTTCGCGCAAAAACAAGGCAGCGCGTTGCGGAGCGAGTTGTTCATAGGGGTTTCCCCATGAACAACTCGCGTCGGGGTTCACCCCGTTGTAGCGACTGCCGCACAAAACAGAGACATGAACAGATTTAGACGCTTCCAGTTAAGTAAGCCATTTGTTGTCACAATTGTCTTTAGCATCTCATTGTTACTGCTGGTGTGGTTTGGTTCTTCATTGCTGCCAACGTTGGCGAAATCGGAGACTAGAGTTTTTAATGAAGTTTGGCAAACGGTAAATGACAACTTTTACGACGCTAAGTTTAACGGCGTAGACTGGAAAGCTATGCGGCAGAAGTATCAACCGCAGGTAGAGAAAGCCAAGTCTAATCAAGAAGTTGCTAGCGTGATTAATCAGATGCTTGCAGAATTGCGGACTTCTCATACTCGCTTTTATACTCAAAATGAATCAGCGTATTATCAACTTTTGGGAATTTTTCAACCCTTGAGTGGGGAATTAAAACAGCGGTTCCAAAAAGTTTTTCCGAAGGGCAAAATTGAATACACTAGCATTGGTGTATTTACTAAAGATATCAACGGCAAGACCTTCGTGAGCGCTATTCTTGATGATAGTCCAGCGGCTAAAGCTGGCTTGAAGGTAGGAGACCAATTAGTGAGCATTGATGGTTCTCCGTATCAACAAATACAATCTTTTCAGGATAAAGCAGGGAAAACAGTTAAACTACTGATTCAACGATCACCTAATTCTAACACTCAGCAAGAAATAGCGATCGCCCCCAAAATCTTTGACGCTACTACAATGTTTCTAGATGCTCAAAAAGCCAGTACCCAAGTAATTGAACAGCAAGGTACAAAAATTGGCTATGTTCATATTTGGTCATATGCTGGTCAACAATATCAACAGCAACTTGAGCAAGACTTATTTTATGGTCGTCTGAGAAATGCCGAGGGGTTAGTTTTAGATTTGCGTGAGGGATGGGGTGGTGCGTCTCCCAATTATCTCAATATATACACTGCTGAAGGCCCAAGTATCACCAGTATTAGACGCGATGGTCAGCCAAGAACGGTAAATTATCAGTGGAAGAAACCAGTAGTGATGGTGGTGAATGAAGGTAGTCGGAGTGGCAAAGAAATTTTAGCCTATGGTTTTCAACAATATAAAATAGGGCCAGTAGTTGGTTTCAAAACACCAGGAGCTGTGGTTGCTGGTAGTCCTTTTTTGATGGAAGATGGTAGTCTGCTTTATTTAGCCGTTGCAGATGTGTGGCTCAATGAGAAGCAGAGGTTAGAAGGAAAGGGCATCACACCAGATATTAACGTTCCGTTCTCCTTAGAATATGCAAATGGAGCTGATCCTCAAAAACAGCAAGCTATAGAAACTGTAATTAAGTCACTCAAGCAGAGTTCGTAGTTAAGACTTTAGTCTTTGTCTTCAGCACTAAGGCATCAAGTAAAAATAAGTAGTGCGGGCATCTTGCTCGCGCGGGCAAGATGCCCGCACTACAAATATTAAATTGTTCAACTTATTTTTACACGAATCCTAAAGTGCTTACTACCAACATTCAATGCGATCGCTAAACTAAAGTTATAACCAAAAATCAGCTTTCAAGTTCCGTTAAAAACAGGGTAGTAGGAGGAATGCTATGAAAGCAGTAATTATCCGACGGTATGGGCTTCCTGAAGTTTTGCAATATGAAGATTGGTCGCCACCATCTATTAAACCAATGCACTTACTAGTGAAAGTTCATGCCAGTAGTGTAAATCCCATCGATTGGAAAATTCGTAAGGGAATGTTGAGTTTAATTACAGGCAATAGATTCCCGATGATTTTGGGGTTTGATCTGGCGGGGGAAGTCGTGGCGGTTGGTTCTGGTGTCACAGATTTTGAAGTCGGAGATGCTATTTATGGTGGTACTGGCTTCCCTGGTGGGGCATATGCTGAATTTGCCACTGTTCCTGCTGGCATAGTGGCTGCCAAACCAACAAACTTGAGTTATGAGGAAGCGGCTACCGTACCTTTAGCGGCACTCACAGCACTGCAAGGCTTGCGAGACCAAGGTAATATCAAATCGGGGCAAGCGGTTTTAATTAATGGTGCTGCGGGTGGTGTAGGGATTTTTGCAGTGCAAATTGCTAAGACTTTAGGGGCAGATGTGACGGGAGTTTGCAGTACTAAAAATCTGGATTTGGTGAAATCTTTGGGTGCAGACCGCGTTATTGATTATACCCAACAAGACTTTACCGAAGGTGTATTACAGTACGATATTATTTTTGATGCGGTTGGAAAAAAATCATTTTCTCGCAGCAAAAGAGTCTTAAAATCGGATGGGGTTTATGTCACTACATTGCCCAACCCAGAAGTATTAGTGCAGAGTTTATTAACAGCGTTTATTCCTGGTCAAAAAGCAAAAGTTTTCTTTGAAAAGCCCAATACTCAAGACTTGCTTTACCTGAAAAATTTGATTGAAACGGGTAAAATTCGTCCAGTGATTGACCGCACCTATCCCTTACAAGAACTAGCTGCGGCTCATGCTTATAGCGAAAGCGAGCGGGCTGTTGGTAAGATTGCGATCGCAATTACCAGTTAATCAATAAACTCTGGGCGTTGCTAATTGAGGGGATGAATTTTGTTTCCCGCAAAGACGCGAAAATCAATTTTTAGCGAACACAACAAAGGCTAAATTAAATCTTACCTAGATTGCCGGGTTTCGACACTTCGACAAAGCTTAGTGACCACTCCGCTCAACCCTCGTATTCTTAGAGTCGAGCATTGAGCGAAGTCGAAATGCGTCTTACAAATGATTGCAACTTCCTACTTATGCGAATCTTGAGTAAGAAAATCTCACGCAGAGGCGCTCTAGGCGCAGAGAAAAAACTGTAAGATGACACTACATTTATCCAAAGTTCAGTAATTTGTGTAGAGGATGTGCGATCGCTCTTACTAAAGGGAATTCTATACTTAGCAACTATTGCTACATAAATTTAGAGTTACTGAGGTAATTATACGATGGCATATCAAAATATTACAGCCTCTCTTTCCCCTCAAGAGATCCAAGAAATTAAAACAGCACTTCAGACAATCCAAAAAAGGCTACCATTTTTGATTACTCTCAGTACGCAAGAACGGCGCAAGTTAATTAAAATGGGTGATAAAAGTCTAGCCTTTGTAAATAATAGTGTCACTGCTGCTCAGTCGAACCGAGAAATATTACCAGCTAGCTTTGATGTTGATGAACTTGTCCGAGATTATCAGTTAGCGATCGCACTCACCGAACTTTTAACCTCAATGCGACAACTCACGGAACAAGTAGATGATACCCTACTAGCAGTCGGTAGTGAAGCGATGAGCAGCAGCTTGACAGTTTATGATTATGTCAAGACAGCAGCGAAAAAAACACCAGGACTAAAAACTCTTGCTCAACAGTTAGGCGATCGTTTTAAAGCTATCAAAGGTAGACCAACTAAAATTGCATCTGGTTCTTGATATATTTATACTCATTAATGAGTCTTGGAACCTCATTAATGAGTCTTTGATACTCATTAATGAGTCTTGGAACCTCATTAATGAGTCTTTGATACTTATTAATGAGTCTTTGATACTTATTAATGAGTCTT
>NZ_JCACKM010000057.1:0-19442 GCF_059505385.1 Desmonostoc vinosum | reverse complement strand
ATTAATGAGTCTTTGATACTTATTAATGAGTCTTTGATACTTATTAATGAGTCTTGGAACCTCATTAAACAGTCTTTGATACTCATTAATGAGTCTTGGAACCTCATTAAACAGTCTTTGATACTTATTAATGAGTCTTGGAACCTCATTAAACAGTCTTTGATACTCATTTATACGTGAATACTATGAAACCTGAAGCATTAAAGAAGCGATTAGATAGAAATCGTCCCATGACAACGATCATAATTCGCATTCCTGAAGATGTGATTGAAGATTTGAAGCGAATTGCACCATTGCTTGGTTTTTCTGGGTATCAACCCCTAGTACGTGCCTATATTGGACAAGGGCTTCGCACAGACTTGGAACGTTTAGAGGGAGATACAGTGTCTGCGTTGATTGCCAGCTTAAAGCGTCACGGTGTAAGTGATGAAGTGATTCAAGAGGCGCTGGGTGAAATCAATCGACGTTAGCCCAAGTTTTCAACGGAAGCTAACGCTCAGATTTTGCACTTTATCATTAGTCATTTGTCAAAAGCTTTTACAAAGGACAAATGACAAAAAACAAATGACTAATTATGAACTATATATATGATGTGGAAACGTATATAGACATACAGACAACAAAACCTAAAACAAAATAAAGAAACAGGTTTTTTATCTATCGAAATAATAGAATAGCAATCGTAGCTGCATATACAGATATTTAATTTGTCGCTCCATTTACCTGCATTTTGTTAGCAGCTGAGTACAACTTAATATATCGTAAATATCTTGCCTAAATCGTTGCAAACTCTCACAGGCAAAGAATTGTAAAGTGAGTACAGAAATTCTTAACCTCTCCCCAAAAAATACTAGTACCCCTCTCGCAAAACACTAGCACCCCTACCCCAAAAGAAATTTTAAATTTCCCTTAAGTCAGGGTTTGAGGTGTATGAGTACAACCTTAATTAATCCAATAAATACAATCGACATTGGGTGTACTGTCCCCTTTTGAGCTGCCTGATATAAGCATAAAAATAGTATATGGCTCTTTAACCAGACAGCACCGATGCAACAGTCCTTAAACAGTGTCAAAAATCCTCAAAAAATTACATCCCAGGTAAACACCCTACTCTCTGGCATTTTTTTTGAGCCATTATTGAGTGATTTTCGCATTATTTTTGAACGCGATCCAGCGGCACGTAATTGGCTAGAGGTGGTGTTTTGCTACCCTGGATTACACGCTCTGTGTTTGCATCGCCTTGCTCACTGGTTACACCGTCGAGGGGTGGGTTTCATCCCTCGCCTCATTTCTCACTGGGGGCGATTTCTCACAGGAATTGAAATTCATCCGGGTGCAGAGATTGGTAAGGGCGTATTTATCGATCACGGCATGGGCGTTGTAATTGGTGAAACTGCGATCGTGGGGGACTATACACTGATTTACCAAGGCGTCACCCTTGGCGGAACTGGCAAAGACAGTGGTAAGCGTCATCCCACATTGGGTAAAAACGTTGTGGTGGGTGCGGGTGCGAAAGTTTTGGGCAATATTCAAATTAGCGATCGCGTCCGTATTGGTGCAGGTTCAATTGTCCTGCGTGATGTTCCCCCTGATTGTACTGTCGTTGGCGTTCCCGGTCGCATTATTTCCCGTAAAGGGAGCGATTCACCCCTAGAACACGGAAAACTACCCGATGTCGAAGCCACCGTGATTCGCTCCCTGCTCGCACGCATCGAGCAACTAGAAGAAAAACTGCAAAACCTTACAAGTCATTCCAAGCAGGAAGAACTTGCCATCAAGGAGCCTTAATCAGTTCAGGCATTTTGAATTTTAGATTTTGAATTGCTTATGTTACCACCCTGTAGTTCCGATCAAGTTTTGCAGATTCCGTTGAGCGATCGCTGGCGAATTTATCACCGTTTACAAGAGTTGATGATTCCTTGTTCCTGCCATCCTGACGGTTCTTTGCGAGTGCAAGTAAATAGTCTGCTCACAGCAATTCTCATTCGTAGCACAGTCATGCAATTTCTCGCCTCTCGTCATGAATTAGTCAACTGGCTAGAGCGTTGCTGGCAATACAACGATGAGTAGTAAAACAATTTGCAATGCTTGTGCTTGTTTCGACTTTGCTCAACAACCATTCCCCATTCCCAACCATGCACGAACCTCTTTGAAGTTTAGAATTTGAAGCTACTGTCCGCTAGCAAATTTTATTGCAAACTGAGATAGGTTAGTTTAACTTTGGGTTTTTCCCAGTTGGCTAAATCTGAAATTTTCCTGACATCCATCAACAATTAAAAAGGCGAAATCACCAAACAATATCTGGAGTTTCTAATTTTTAATTATCTCCTAGACCAAAAAATTAAAAGTCCAATTATGGTAACTCGTAACAGCGATATGAAATTACTCAATTTTTTGCACAATGAACTTGAACTTTCAAGTGCCGATATTGCTGTAGCATTGCGACACCGTGAGTTGGAAAATGGCCCTTTACCGATGCTCCTTTGGCAATATGGTCTAGTGAATCTAGAGCAGCTAGAGCGAATTTTTGATTGGCTAGCAGAACAAAGTTGATGAAGCTGTTAAGCATTGAAATTGCATATTCACTCAGAATTGGGAATGGTTGCTCAGCGAAGTCGAAGCATTGGGAATTGAGAATTGGGAATTGGGAATTGGGAATTGTCATTCGTCATGACGCTCGCGGACTCGCTACCGCTACGCTCTAAGCGTAGCTATGCCGCAGGCTTTACGTCATTCGTTATTGATTATTCTCCGCGTCTCCGCGTCTTTGCGTCTCCCTCATCCCCCTCATCTCCCTCATCTCCTCCCACTCCCTACCTACGCAAATAATTTCATTCATCAAGTCAGATTAATCTTGAAAAAAATGAGGACACTAAGATGATTTCTACCTTAATTGCTGGCTTTGGTCTTTTACTTTGTTCAGGACTTGTTAATAGCTATATCAGCTACTTACTAATCGAAGAGATCTCGAATGACAACAGTAAAAACAATTCCTAAATTATACCAGGTTTTGGTTTTCTGTCATACAGATGTAATGCTGCTAATGAGTAAATAATTAAGGATCATATATCCTGTATTATGAATTTTGATATTTTCAGCATTTACCATCATGAAGAATTGTAGAAAGAAAGGATATTAAGAATACTTCCACTGGAGGGATGGTTGCGATGCACCAAATCATAATTAATGACACTACATTACGTGATGGCGAACAAGCAGCAGGTGTTGCTTTTAACTTAGAAGAAAAAGTAGCGATCGCCCAGTTTCTTGATGCCATTGGTGTTCCTGAATTAGAAGTCGGTATTCCTGCCATGGGTGAGGAAGAAACACGCGCAATCTCAGCAATTTCTAATTTAAATTTGCAAGCTAAACTCTTAGGCTGGAATCGTGCTGTCATCTCAGATATCAAAGCTTCCATAGCCTGCGGTTTGAAGCGTGTACATATTGCTATCCCTGTTTCTGGTATTCAAATTGCTGCCAAATTTCACGGTCAATGGCGGGTAAGTTTGCAGAAACTCAAAGACTGTATCAGTTTCGCAGTTGATAATGGTCTTTGGGTAGCAGTAGGCGGAGAAGATTCTTCTAGAGCAGATGAAAACTTTCTCTTGGATGTAGCGCTTTATGCTCAAGAATGGGGTGCATCGCGGTTTCGCTTCTGCGACACCGTGGGAGTTCTCGACCCCTTCACCACCTGTACAAAAGTCAAGCGCTTAGTATCAGCTTTATCAATTCCCTTAGAAATTCATACCCACAATGATTTTGGTTTAGCAACTGCCAACGCACTTGCAGGGATCAAAGCTGGAGCCTCATCAGTAAATACCACAGTCAACGGGTTAGGCGAAAGAGCTGGTAATGCAGCCTTAGAAGAAGTGGTGATGGCCATCAAACGCATCTACGGCGTTGATTTGGGTATTGATACTCCCCGGTTGCTAGAACTGTCTCAATTAGTTGCCTCAGCATCAGGTTCTGACGTGCCACCTTGGAAAGCAATTGTTGGTGAAAATACCTTTGCTCACGAGTCTGGCATTCACGCACACGGCGTACTCCAAAACCCTATCACCTACGAACCATTTGCACCAGAAGAAGTAGGCTGGGAACGGCGTTTAGTAGTAGGTAAACATTCCGGTCGGCATTTGGTATCTAGTTTACTAGAACAACACGGCATCTTTTTAAACTCACAAGAAACCCAGTCTGTTTTAGATGCAGTCCGCCAACAGTCAGTAATCAAAAAACGTAACCTCACTACAGCAGAATTGTTGAATTTAGTACGAGAACAGAGGTACTCTCATGCAACGCGATGAATTAGAACTGGATTTGCCACCTGTTTTTGAAATTGGTCAAAAAGTACGAATTCGCAAACTGATTAAAAATGATGGCACATTTCCCGGTCAAGAAATTGGAGCAGTTCTAGCGAGAAAGGGAGATATCGGTTACGTAGCAAGTATCGGCACATTTTTACAGAATTCCTATATTTATGCCGTGCATTTCTTAGACACAGGGTTCGTCGTCGGTTGTCGGAAAAAAGAACTAGAATCTGTTGAGGAGACTTCATGAAAGTAATGCTGCGTTTGAATGATGCTGGTACTTTAGTTGTTTACGTTGCTAAAAAAGACCTTGAGGAAGAAGTAGTTAAACAAACAGATGGTAGTGAAGGGAAAATTCTCACTCTGGCAAATGGTTGGGAGTTGGAATTTCGAGATTTACCAGAACTAGCAAATTTACCGCAAACTGTAGAAGCTAAACGTCTGGTTTAAACAATTCGCAATTACGTTTAGTTAGGGGGATTTAAACCCCTTTTAGTCGCATAACAAGAGTAATGAGTTATGAGTTATGATGATTAATTCTTAACTCCTGACTCCTAATTTTTTATCATCAAAAATAACCATGAGTGAAAAGTTTTTGACGTTATCAGAGTTGAATATTGAAGGACAATTCTTAGGTTTTGTTGATGACGAACCAGGAAAACGTAAATATCTACAAGTAGGAATTCCTTCGGGAAATGTGCAAGTTAAACTACCTAAAGATTTGCGTCATTCTGTTGGTTTATCGTTAATACCTGGTGAACAAATTCGCGTTTGTGGTATTTGTAAAATCAATCCACATACAGGCGAAACTAAACTCAAAGCTTATCGAGTTACATCTATTGGTGTTTGTCCAGCGCAAAATCTGCCGCCTCAACCCAAAGCCAAGATTATGGTATGTCAAAAATCTGGTTGTATGAAGCGTGGTGGTAAGGGACTATTATCAGAATTAGAAAAAACTTTGTGCGATCGCGGTTTATTAGACAAAGTTACTATTGAGCGCACCAGTTGCCAAAAATGTTGCAGCAGCGCTCCTAACTGTGTTTTACAACTTGGTAAAAAGAAATACAAAAATATTCATCCAGATGCGATCGCCTCACTGTTAGAAAATCATCTAACTTAAATGACAAACATACTTATAACTTAATTTTACAGGTGGAGGGAGTACGTTCCTGAACCACCTGTTTTTAGTGTAATTTGGTTATCGCCGGAAATTGATTTTTCTACCCAATGAATTGGTGAATCTGCCACCTTTCCCTGATTTGTTACTCGATTTATCTAAGATATTTCCTGGATAATGCATTGATAAACTGCATTGTTTGGTTGCCGTAAATTGGCTAACGCACCATCAGCAGCAATTACAAATTGTCTGTGATAATTCCTTGCTCTTTGAGTTTAGCTAATAGTTCTTGATAGCGATCGCGCTCTTTTTCTAATTCTTGTAAAGCTGCTTCCTTTGCTTGACACTCCTGTTCTGCGCGTTCGCGTTCCTGTTCGCGTAACTGATCAATTTCTACAGGTGTCAAAAACTTTTGTCCGTTGGGAGAAAAAATTTCTAGGGTATCCGGTGTGAGTTGAAAACGAATTCCCAAACGCGGACTTACCCAGCCATTAATCTCTTCGATGACTTCAAAACTATCCTCAGAACGGAGCAAGCCATTTAAATCGTTCTTACCTGGATCATAAATATAATATTCTTCCACACCGTAACGCTCATAAAACTGCAATTTTTTGGTCATTTCTTTGAGAGTGTTACCTGGCGATAGAATTTCAAATACTACCTGTGGGGGTATATTATCTTCATTCCACTGTAAATAGGAACCTCGTTTTCCTTTTGGTCTGCCAAAGGCTACCATTGTATCGGGCGCTTGTTTAATATTAGGGTTTCCTTGAACTGGATACCAAAACAAATCTCCAGCGATAAACACATCTGATTGCGATGCAAATAAGATTTCTAAATTTTCTTTAATTTTGACAATCCATGTAAATTGTTCTGTATTGTCTGCCATTGGCTGTCCATCGCTTTGGGGGTAGATGATTTCGCTTGTAGTTTCTGGTGTGATTTGCTGTACCATTGTTGCACCTCCAAACTGTGGGATGATTGAATATTTACTGTGATCAAATCACTTAACTTAGAATTACAAACTATCTGTGTCAATTCCCTGGTTTTTCAGTTTAGCTAATAGTTCTTGATAGCGATCGCGCTCTTTTTCTAATTCTTGTAAAACTGCTTCCTTTGCTTGACACTCCTGTTCTGCGCGTTCGCGTTCCTGTTCGCGTAACTGATCAATTTCTACAGGTGTCAAAAACTTTTGTCCGTTGGGAGAAAAAATTTCTAGGGTATCCGGTGTGAGTTGAAAACGAATTCCCAAACGCGGACTTACCCAGCCATTAATCTCTTCGATGACTTCAAAACTATCCTCAGAACGGAGCAAGCCATTTAAATCGTTCTTACCTGGATCATAAATATAATATTCTTCCACACCGTAACGCTCATAAAACTGCAATTTTTTGGTCATTTCTTTGAGAGTGTTACCTGGCGATAGAATTTCAAATACTACCTGTGGGGGTATATTATCTTCATTCCACTGTAAATAGGAACCTCGTTTTCCTTTTGGTCTGCCAAAGGCTACCATTGTATCGGGCGCTTGTTTAATATTAGGGTTTCCTTGAACTGGATACCAAAACAAATCTCCAGCGATAAACACATCTGATTGCGATGCAAATAAGATTTCTAAATTTTCTTTAATTTTGACAATCCATGTAAATTGTTCTGTATTGTCTGCCATTGGCTGTCCATCGCTTTGGGGGTAGATGATTTCGCTTGTAGTTTCTGGTGTGATTTGCTGTACCATTGTTGCACCTCCAAGTGTGGGGTTTTTTAGCTGATATTTCTAGTTGAGCCAGAAGCGATGCCTCATTGTTAGAAAATAACTTCAGTTAATTTTATGGAATCTTCAGATTTTCTGCACCTTGAGTAACCTTTGCAGAGTCGATGCGATCGCCTTGCTGAATTTTGTTCACTATATCAATACCTTCAGTAACATAGCCAAAAACAGCATAGTTCCCATCTAAAAAACTCAGATCCGCCAAGGCAAAGTAAAATTGGGAAGATGCAGAATCTGATTGGCTTCCTCGCGCCATTGCAACTGCACCAAGTTTATGTGCTAGAACAGGTGTCTGGGTAATGGTCTTACCATAAACTGGTGCGGCAGAACCTTTTGGTTTAATTTCTAATGGTATGTAACGCTGATTCCCAGTTTTTGCATCAATATAAACACCTGTTCCCAATCTACTAGCTGGAAGTTTCAGGTTTTTACTTTGTGGATCGCCTCCTTGCGCCACAAATGGTTGGGGTTCGCGCACAACTCGATGGAAAGACAACCCATCATAGACACCCTTTTGAACTAAGTCTACGAAATTACCAGCTGTAATTGGGGCATTAGTACCATCCACTTCGATAGTAATTGGCAAACCTTTAACCCTCATCACTACCGTAGCTTTACCTTCCAGCCGTGGTAAATCTCTTATTCCCGGAATACTCTCACGATCATTTTTAGATGCAGAAGCAGTTGGAGTTATAGCTTCTGCTTCTGTGGTTTTGGTTGTAGCAATAGGTTGAGAGATTGGACTACTAGTTTTAGTAGATTCAGTCGATTGTTGAGAATGCTGTGCTGTCAACCAAAAACCTACTGTACTCACTACGGCAATACAAGCGACAACTATCAAGGTTTTTTGTTTATTATCAACTGATATTGGAACTTTACTTTGTCCTGGGAGTGCTGAGGACTGAACTAAAGGTGTGATGGGTTGAATTGATGGTATTGGTTGTGCATGTAAATCTTGTAAAACTTCCTCCACAGATTGATAACGCTGCTGATGATTCTCTTGCAGCAACTTGTCAAGAATCTGTTCTAATTCCTGACTTATCGGCTGCTGTAAACGCTGTCGCCAAATCTTAACCCAGCCGTAAGCTTGTGTTTTCCAAAGTTCCCAAGGGTGAATTCCACTCAATAAATGAAAACAAGTCACACCCAAACTATATAAATCACTTGCAGGATAAGCTTCTCCAGCCTGCATTTGTTCCAGCGATGCATAACCAAAAGAACCAATCATAGTTCCTTGTGCAGTCATGACTGTGCTTCGTAGGGAAATGTATCTATTATCGCTTAAGCACAACCTACTCTTAGTAGAAACCGCAAAATCAAGCTTTATTATTACTGATGATATGGAAGCGATGCGATCGCTATTGCATCATCCTAGTCTTAAATGGAATACTATAGTCCCCACTCGCTACAGCAGATGGAACACAAACACAGGAAAATATTCATATTTTATTGCTGTGATGCCTACGGCTGGCTGCGTTTAGGCGTTTCCTGTTCTAGTTGCTGGACTTGTGTAACATCTAAGTCTAACGCCTGCGCTATCTGTTCTTCAGTCAAACCCAATGCTAAAAGCTTAGGTATAGCTTCTAATTTTGCCTCAAACCGACCTTCTTGTTTACCTTCTTGTCTACCTTCTTGTTTACCTTCTTGTTTGCCTTCTTGTTTACCTTCTTCTCTAGCTTCTTGATAAACCCGCGTTTGCTTCAATTCACTGAGACTAAACATTGCTTCTATCTCCTGGCGATTCATTTTTGGAAACTTATAAACTAAGATTGTTTCAATTAATTCTAGTAATTGTTGTTTTGGTAATTGTAAATTTACTGCTTGCTGGGTGCGGTTGATTAATTCCCTGGCGGTGTTAATGGCTGTATTTTCCTCTTCTATAATTAATTTTATCGTAGCAATGCCTAGTGGCAGTGATGCAGTTGAACCTAGTTCATTCAAGTAAATTATACTGATTCGCTGACTTTGGAAGAATTCTAAAAAATCTTCTTTCTCACCTGTATCTATATCTGAGCTTGGATAAATCACCACTCCTCGCCAAGGGTTTTTTCGTTTATTTTGGCGTAAGTATAAAGCTATTTCTGATACTAAGCGCAAGTAAATGTCTGGGTCTGATTGAAATTGCACTTCCACAAAATAAATTGGGCTTATTTTCTCTGGAGTGGGCAGAAATACACCATCAATTCTAAAGGCTGTTTGTTTGATTTCAACTGAAGCAAATTGATAGATATTGGCAGTTTCGGGAGGGTTGCCAATTAGTTCAAAGAAGATGCTGGGAAACTCTTGAAATAGGCGATAAAATATGCTGTCGGTTTTCACTGCCGTCACACACCCTACGTTGCTACTGGTTTAATTATGGCAACTGGATAATCAGGGTGTTTGTATTTAGATATTGCTCAGTATAAATCGCGATAGTCTTGATTTAAGGAGCGATTTTTTGAGTTTGCTGTGGGTGTTGCGATCGCTTATGCTAAATTCAGCCTGATTTCAATCATCTTCTGTGAACAAAACCCGCGAACCGTTTATTAGTTTGGCCCTCTACCATGCCTTTAAATGGTCTATAGTCAGTCCCATGCTTCACGCTTACTTTCGGGGCAAGATTTATGGCGCGGAAAATATTCCTCAATCAGGGCCACTCCTGGTAGTTAGCAATCATGCTAGTTACTTTGACCCTCCGATTGTCTCAAATTGCGTACGTCGCCCTGTGGCATACATGGCCAAGGAAGAATTATTTAAAGTCCCGGTTTTGGCACAAGCAATTAAATTATACGGCGCGTACCCAGTCAGTCGGGGAAGTACTGATCGTACTACCATCCGTGCCGCCCTAGAATACCTAGAGAACGGCTGGGCTGTTGGCGTTTTCTTACAAGGTACTCGCACACCCGATGGTAAGATTACACAGCCAAAAAGAGGTGCATTGCTACTAGCCGCGAAAGCAAAAGCACCGATACTACCTGTAAGTTTGTGGGGTAGTGAGAAAATTTTACCAAAAGGCTCGTCAATACCTCGTGCAGTTCCCCTCACCATTAGAATTGGGCAGTTAATTGATGCTCCTACTTCCAGCAATAAAGAAGAATTAGAAGCAATTACCCAAAAGTGCGCCGCAGTTATTAACGAAATGCATGATTTAGGGCGATGAGTTAGACACAAAGGATTATGCTTTAAGAAGGTGGCGATCGCTACTTCATTTCTATATGTTTAAAATCAATTACTCTATGAAAGGGAATAGGGAACAGGCTTTGCTGGGTAAAGAGAAAAGGGAAAGGAGAAAGGAACAGATTCTTTCCTTTTCCCTAACTAGTCCCCAGTACCCAGTCCCCAATCCCCAGTCCCCAATTCCCCTAAACAAGATATGAGCGGCCTTGAAGCCAAGAATTTTTGGGATAAATTAAACAATCTGGCGTTAGTCCGCTTTTTGCTTTTAGTTGCATCTGGCTGGGCAATTGTACAGCTTTTAGGTTACTTTGAAGCGGTTATCGTTATTTTTACTTTCGCTGCAATTTTAGCTTTTTTACTTAGCTATCCTGTACAGTGGCTAAAGCATTTTTTGCCTCACAGTGTTGCAGTTGTTGTAGTTTTCTTGCTGAGTATTGTGATTCTCGGCGGTTCTGCAATTACTGTAGGTATCACAGTTCTATCTCAAGGGCAACAATTAATTGATAGCGTAACTGCCTTTTTGAATTCTTTAATACCTTTAGTACAGCGACTAGAAGCATTTTTACAAAGTCGGAATCTGCAAATAGATTTAAGTTTCATTGAAGAACAATTAAGAAATCAAGCTCTCTCAAGTTTGGTGACAAGCTTAGCTATTTTACAAGGATTTTTGACTAACTTTGTCACTTTTATTTTGATTGCAGTTGTGGCTTTCTTCATGTTATTAGATGGAGAAAAACTATGGAATTTTATATTAAAAATAGTACCTAAACAACGCCGTAACAGATTCACAAACATTATTAGGCGTTCATTTTTGGGATTTTTTCGAGGGCAGCTATTACTAAGTTTATTTCTCACAAGCTCGACTTTCTTAGTTTTTTTAGTGTTAAATGTCCCCTTTGCTTTGGTATTATCAGTAATAATTGGTTTAGTTGATATCATTCCTGGTATAGGAGCTACATTAGGCGTCAGCATTGTTACTCTAATTGTCTTATCTCAAGGTGTTTGGCTAGCATTAAAAGTATTAATAGCTTGTATTATTCTTCAGCAAATACAAGATAACTTGATTTCACCTCGAATTATGCAAGGTGCGCTCAATCTTAATCCTGTAGTCGTATTCTTTGCTTTGTTAGTAGGTGCAAGAGTAGCTGGATTATTAGGTATTTTTATATCTATCCCAATTGCTGGAGTCATTGTATCTTTGTTTGAAATCGATGAAATGAAATCAGAAGTTTAGGGTTTGGGTACTGGGGATTGGTCAAGAGATTAATTAGAGAAAACCCCAATAACAAAAAATAACCAAAAATCAACCTGAGAAAATCATGTCAGATTTAAGAACACAATTAAAAGAGGCCGTAGATGAAGCAGAATGGGAGTGGTTAATTCCCCATGCACAGCGAGATGCAATAATTTTAGTAGCAGATGACCTAGACTTGTTGGATGTTGGGGTAGCGATCGCTAATGATCAACTGACCTCAGTACAACAGTGGATTGATGAGCAATTACTCACTAAACCCACAGTAGTACAGTTGGGAGAATGGAATAGTAATCTTAGCAAGCGATTTAATACTCTGATCATCCAGCCCTACGTTCTCGTGCAAGAAATAGCTGCCGCATAAGTTTCATAGCACGGCTAGAATTGTTACGATAATTTCAGATTAGATAATGAAGCCTTGATCCAGTCTGAAACCCTAGAACTATTAGAATGGTCTCGCCTCTGCCAGCACCTTGCGACGTTTGCAGCAACCAAATTGGGGGCGACGGTTGCGCGTTCTCTAAAAATCCCTGCATCTCAGGTGGAAAGCGAACAGTTGTTAAAGCAAACCAAAGAAGTCTACCAACTAGAAAGTCGTCTAACTACAGGACTCTCATTTGAAGGAATTCAAGATATTGGGGATTCCCTAGAACGAGCAGAACTCAGCGGCATTTTAGCAGGAGATGAACTGTTAGCGATCGCCACTACCCTTGCTGGTGCAAGAAATTTACGCCGTATAATCGACAACCAAGAGGATTTACCAATATTGACGGAGTTGGTTGCCGATTTGCGGACTTATCCAGAACTAGAACAGGAAATCCACCGTTGTATCGATGAACGGGCACAGGTAACTGATCGTGCGAGCCAAAAACTAGGTGATATTCGCACAGATTTGCGGCGATTACGCAGCCAAATTACTCAAAAATTGCAAAATATTTTACAAGCAAAATCAGGAGCAGTTCAAGAACAATTAATTACGCAACGGGGCGATCGCTTTGTCATTCCCGTGAAAGCACCGCAAAAAGACGCGATTCCCGGTATTGTTCACGATACCTCTACGAGTGGGGCCACACTCTATATCGAACCTAATTCTGTCGTGCCGATGGGCAACCAACTCCGGCAAACACTCAGAAGAGAACAAGCCGAAGAGGAAGCGATTCGGCGGGTTTTAACAGAACAGATAGCAGCAGTTAAGCCCGATTTAGAAAGGTTGTTAGCAATTGCCACAACATTAGATTTGGCAACCGCTAAATCCCGTTATAGTTTTTGGCTACAAGCCAATCCGCCTAGATTCATTCAGCGAGAAGAACAAGAAATCATTACCCTGCGGAATTTACGGCATCCTCTATTAGTCTGGCAGCAACAACATGAACAAGGTCAACCAGTTGTCCCCGTAGATTTACTTATCAGTCCACATATTCGGGTAGTGACAATTACTGGCCCAAACACTGGTGGTAAAACTGTCACCTTGAAAACCTTGGGCTTAGCAGCCTTAATGGCCAAAGTGGGCTTATTTATCCCTGCCCGCGAACCAGTAGAAATCCCTTGGTTTGATCAAGTACTCGCGGATATTGGCGATGAACAATCCCTACAGCAAAGCTTATCCACCTTCTCTGGCCATATCCGTCGCATTAGTCGGATTTTGAATGCGTTGGGGAATGGGGAATTGGGAATGGGGAATGGGGAATTGAGTATTAATTATTCTCCCCTGCTCCCTGCTCCCTGCTCCCCTGCTTCCTCATCTCCCGACTCCCGACTCCCGACTCCCCACTCCCTCGTCCTACTCGATGAAGTCGGTGCGGGAACCGATCCCGCCGAAGGTAGTGCTTTGGCGATCGCTCTACTACAATATTTAGCTAACCATGCCCAGTTAACTATTGCCACCACTCACTTTGGCGAACTCAAAGCCCTTAAATACGAGGATGAACGCTTTGAAAATGCTTCTGTGGAATTTGATGAAAGTACTCTATCGCCAACTTATCGTTTACTGTGGGGCATACCTGGGCGTTCCAATGCCTTGACAATTGCTTTGCGTTTGGGGCTGAAACCGGAAGTCATCGAACAAGCAAAAACCCAAGTGGGAGAAGCGACAGACGAAGTTAACCAAGTGATTGCTGGCTTAGAAGCCCAACGTCGCCGTCAAGAAACCAAAGCCGCTGAAGCTCAAAATTTACTACAGCAAGCAGAACGGTTGTATAAACAAGTATCCGCCAAAGCCTCAGCCTTAGAGGAAAGAGAAGCGACGCTAAAGGCTTCGCAAGAAGTAGCAGTCCAACAAGCGATCGCCCAAGCCAAAAGTGAAATCGCCCAAGTGATTCGCCGCTTGCAGCAAGGTACGCCCACAGCCCAAGATGCCCAACAAGCAACCAACGCCTTAAATCAAATAGCCCAACAATATCAGCCAACAGCGCCAGCTAAACCCAAAGTTGGATTTATGCCCAAAGTAGGCGATCGCGTCCGCATTGCCAAGTTGGGGCAAACAGCAGAAGTAATCACCGCCCCCAATGATGATGGGGAATTAACTGTCCGCTTTGGCATCATGAAAATGACAGTGCAGCTACAAGACGTAGAATCTCTAGATGGGCAAAAACCAGAACCAATCGTCAAGCCCAAAACAGCCCCAGCAGTAGTAACACCACCGCAACCAACCCCAGCAATTCGCACCTCCAAAAACACCATCGACTTGCGTGGTAAACGAGTAGCTGATGCCGAATTGCTCATAGATAAAGCCATTTCCGAAGCCACAGGGCCAGTATGGATTATTCACGGACATGGTACTGGGAAGTTACGCCAAGGTGTTCACGCCTTTTTACAACAGCACCCCAGAGTCAGCCACCACGAACCAGCAGAACAAGCCGATGGTGGTAGTGGTGTTACAGTTGCTCATGTTAGGGAATAGGGAATGGGGAACTCGGGGGTAACGCTCCCTAGTCTCCCAAATAAATACCCATACCACGAGCAGTTTTCACCAAAGTGCCATTGGGATCAACTGCGCTGTATTGAGCGATCGCTTCTGTAATTGGCACACTTAACACACGGCGATTTTGCCACGTAACCATGTGATCATATTTACCTTCAGCAATTAAATTAACCGCAGCCACACCAAAGGCGGTTGCAACTAATCTATCCAATGGTGATGCAGTTCCACCCCGTTGAATATGTCCTAAAACTGTAACTCGCGTTTCTACGCCAATGCGTTGGGTAATTTGATCGGCTAGGTATTCACCGATACCACCATATCGCCATTGACCAGAATGACTTGTAATCGTTACTGTCTCTCCGTTTTGGGTACGAACTGCCTCGGAAACAATAATTAAACAGTAGTTTTTACCTTTCTCTTGGCGTTCTTTGATTTTGTAACAAATGTGGTCAATAGCATAAGGAATTTCTGGAATTAAAATTACATCTGCTCCACCAGCAATTCCCGCAGCTATGGCAATGTGTCCAGCATCACGTCCCATCACTTCTAAAATCATGACTCGGCTATGACTTGCAGCAGTAAAATGCAACCGATCTAGTGCTTCTGTAGCGATATTCACCGCTGTATCAAAACCGATAGCATGTTCAGTAACACCAATATCGTTATCAATAGTTTTAGGAATCCCGACTAAGTTAATCCCACCTTGTTGGGCAAGGCGACGGAGAATCGCCAAACTCCCATCACCACCAATCCCGATTAATGCTTCTAAACCCAGCTGATTGTAGCCTGCGATAATTTCCTCGGAGCGATCGCATAAACTGCCATCCGGCATGGGAAAAGCAAATGGGTCGCCTTTATTAGTCGTACCCAGCATTGTGCCACCCGCAGTTAACAGCGAATCAACTTGATCAATTTCTAACTTAGTAAATTGTGGCGGACGTGTCATTAACCCTAGAGTTGCTTGCCGAATTCCCAGCACCTCCCAACCATAGGTATTTACAGCACAATGCACTACAGCTCTGATTACCGCATTTAAACCAGAGCAATCTCCCCCACTAGTGAGAATTCCTATACGTTTGGGTGCTTTCATAGCTTTTTTCGTCTTATGATCAAAATATATCTTTATTAGTAGTAGATTAAACAGAAGCAGAGTTTAGTACTAGATTAAACCCAAGCAAGAGCAATCCCCGAAAATGTCAGGGCGATTTTATGTTTGTTTTGCGTGTCGAGAAAAAAACAACTTATCCCATCTGTAAAATATGTCGGTGGAGCCAAAGGTGACTAGTATTGATAATTACAGCTTCTCTTTTTCAACAGAAGTGATGGTGCCTCAGGCTCCTCCTAATTTTAAATCAGGTTTTATTGGCATTATTGGCCGTCCAAATGTCGGTAAATCTACACTGATGAATCAATTAGTAGGACAAAAAATTGCCATTACCTCACCAGTAGCGCAAACGACACGTAATCGTTTACGCGGCATTTTAACTACATCAGAAGCTCAGTTAATTTTTGTTGACACACCAGGAATTCATAAACCCCATCATCAATTGGGGGAGGTACTGGTACAAAATGCCAAAATAGCGATTGAATCAGTAGATGTAGTGTTGTTTGTAGTAGATGGTACAGTAGCTTGTGGTGCGGGCGATCGCTACATTGCTGATTTACTCATTCGTAGCACAACACCAGTAATTTTAGGTATAAACAAAACCGACCAACAACCATCGAATTTCCAAATCATAGATGAGAGTTACACCGAATTAGCAAAATCTCATGAATGGGAAACTGTAAAATTTTCTGCCAAGACAGGATTAGGATTACCACAAATTCAACAACTGTTAATTGAACATTTAGAAACAGGCCCACTATACTATCCTCCCGACTTAGTAACCGACCAGCCAGAACGCTTCATTATGGGTGAATTGATTCGAGAACAAATCTTATTATCGACTCGTGAAGAGGTACCCCATTCAGTTGCGATCGCCATTGATAAAGTAGAAGAAACCGCCAACATTACCCGTGTACTTGCGACTATAAATGTTGAGCGCGATTCCCAAAAAGGAATTCTCATCGGCAAAGGTGGAGCAATGCTCAAAGCCATCGGTAGTGAAGCCCGCCAACAAATTCAAAAATTAATAGCAGGCAAAGTTTATTTAGAACTATTTGTTAAAGTTCAACCAAAATGGCGTCAATCTAGAGTGAGTTTAGCCGAGTTAGGCTATCGCGTGGAAGAATAAAAGTTGGGAATTGGGAAAAAGAATAACATTTAGATTTTGACAAAGAACTAATGACAAATGACAAAGGACAAACTAAATAAAAATGTCTCCAGATGCCAACTATCCAATAAATTTACCAGCCAATGCACCACCATTAAGGGTGTTAATTGTTGAAGATGATCCAATGATGCAATTGGGACTAGAGCAATCGTTAATGACCCATCCCCAATTAGAAATTGTTGGACAAGCAGAAGATGGTTATTTAGGAGTCCAAGCAGCACTACGACTAAAACCTGATTTGGTGGTTATGGATATCGGTTTGCCGCGATTGGATGGCATTGCAGCGACGCAGCAAATCAAGGCAGCACTTCCAGAAACTCATGTAGTAATGTTGACATCCCACCAAACAGAAGCAGAAATTATTGCAGCTTTATCTAGCGGTGCCGATGCATATTGTATCAAAGGCGCGAGTGTGGAGCGATTGTTGAGTGCGATCGCCGCTGCGGTTGATGGTGCAGCTTACCTAGATCCCCACATTGCCAGGAGAGTGATTGACAACCTCAAGCCGCCTTCACCCACTACTAACACTGCTAACCTATCTACGCGGGAGTTAGAAGTGTTGAAACTGATGGTAGACGGGTTGAGTAATCCGGAGATTGCTGAGAAACTTTATCTCAGTCCCAACACTGTTAAAACTCACGTCCGGGGGATTATGAACAAACTAGCAGTAGATGATCGCGTCCAGGCTGCGGTTGTCGCACTGCGTTCGGGGTTGGTTTAAGATCGGCAAAATTTGCGATCGCCATCATGTTCGGGATACTGCCAAGAGTAAGCAAAATGACTCACTCCTTTTAGTTGTGGTGCAAATTGCCGCAGTGCCTGCATTTGCACTTCCAAAGGTGGACGATTGCTAATCGATGCTCCCCATTTGCCAGCCAAAGCCGGGATTACTTGCGTACCTGGTTTTGCCACACTCAAAACCCGTTGCACTTGCGGCACAATACAATTTGCATTACCGCAAGTTGCATAAGACATGGGATGCCACTGTAATGTACTAGGAAATCTATCCCAAGGTTGTAAGCGTGAATCGTACCCTTGTCCTAATGTTTGGTTGCCATCAGGGAAAAACACTACTCCTGCCGGAATTTTTAGCTGCTGTGCTGGGTAACTGGCTAAGGCAACAAAATCGAGAATACCTTGCATAGCATGGGCAACAGAGAGTTGCCACAACTCCCATTGCAACAGAGGTTGTCTGTTAGTTGCAGGCACGATTGATTTTTGTGCTGATGGCGGAATGCGTCCTTGCCACATGGGTTCACCTTCTTGAGGATATAGTTTATCGACTTCAGTGATATCGCCTGCGGTAATGTATCCTTTACTCAAAAAGCGTCGAATTAAGTCTAGCCCCTTGTAATTTAGTGCCCGTCGAAATAAAGCTTGCTGAGTTGCTTCACTAAATAGCCATAAATCTGCAACTTTGGTAGCGATGGAATCACTTCCCGCTTGCCGTGGATAGCGTATATAGTCGAGTAGCAAACCATCTGGACGCCGTCGGAGGATCTCTTGTACCATCTGGTAATAGTCGCGTTTTGCTTGCGGGTTGTAGGGGTCGATGAATACTTGAGAACCATCATCTACAACATACAGGCTCGTTTGTCCTTTGCCATTGCGGGCGATCGCTCCTTGTCTGTCTTTGAGTTGGGCATAAGTATAGCCGAAGTTGACAGTAAACATCCAAGCATATACCTTTAAACCACGTTGCCGACCTTTTTTAATTGCTGTCAACAACAGGTCAGTTTTTTCTGCCCCTCGATTACGAACCACAGAGGGCCAAACTGTAGGATTAGCAGCGACTGGTAAGAGTACTTGTCCATCGTAGAATACTTCTAAATAAACTTGGTTATATCCACGGTTGACAATCCGATCCATAACTTGCTCGATAGCCCCTGCCTTGATATCACAGGGATATAAGCGTAACCAGATAGCTTGAACTTGCGGCCAATTACGGTTGCGGCAATTCTGCATTTCCTGTGCATGTTCTTGCACTAGCTGTTGGTAGCGCTTCTCGGCATCTTGATTGCCTTTGAGGGCTGACAAACGTAAGTTTTCTTTTTCTCGTGCTGCTGTTGATGATAGCTGACAATACTGTGTTACTTGCGCCCCTGCTGGTTGGTTGCCAAAGTTGGGAATCAATAAACTACTGCTAAAAACGATAGCGAACAGGCGTTGCCAAAATAATTTTGTTTTTGCAAACTTCAAGGGACAATTAGACATACTTACTGGTAGATGGACAAAAAACAATTGAATCTAAATCAGTTAATTTGGGGCGGCATCGCTCGAATTATGTAATTCTTTAATTAGAGTTGTGTAGCCTACTGTCTCAAGACTGTCAAACTCCTATTTCTGTTGCAATCTTTCTCAAGAAAAATATAATAATTAGTCGTGCAAAATCTCTCTGCGTCCCCGCATCACCCTATCATACCGTTTCACTTTAAAATTGATACAAATAGAGGGCAGGGGCAGGGGGAAAATTACAGGCAAATCATTTGTATCAGATATTTCGTGAAATGGTATCAGTGATTAGAAGTCTTTAACAAGTTCCGTGGGTTTAAGTCCCCCGGTTCCATAACCAGCAAGTTTTGTGTTGGGGTCTGTCATTATACCAATTCGTAATTCGTAATGACGCGACGCTCCTGTGTCGCTCTAAGCGAA
>NZ_JCACKM010000056.1:0-42199 GCF_059505385.1 Desmonostoc vinosum | reverse complement strand
TAAGCGAAGCTATGCCGCAGGCTTTACGCTGCGCTAACGTAATTCGTAATTAAATCAGTATTATATTATCTGCGTCACGCCAATGATTATTAATAGACCTCTTGCAAAAGTCCTTCTTTGCGTTCTCTTCTCTGCGTCTCTGTCTTGAAAAGTTTCCTACGGAGGGAAACCCTCCTTCTCCTGACGGAGACGCTACGCGAACAGAACTTTTCGCTGCGCCTCTGCGTGTTAGCGTTCGCGAAGCGTCTCGTAGAGAAGCGGGGCGTAGCCCAACAAAAAAAAATATTTATGCAAGAGGTCTAATGACTAAGGGTAGCGATCGCTATGATTTAAGCTAAAAAACATCTAAATTACATAATCAAATTAAATAAAACTCTTGTGGGGTGGGCATCTTGCCCGCCCTAATTATGCAAGTTATATATGGAACAGCTTAGTATCTCAGAAATTGACTTACTAAACTCCCGATTGTGATATTTACTAGAATCGAGATAACTCGTCGCGCAGTGTTAGAAGGCGTTGGTTTTGAGGTATAATCGCCAATATATTTTGACAATAGGCTAAGGCATCATTACGCCTATCCTGATTTACAAATGCCTTTAATACCTTAACTAAAATATCGATAAATTTGTTTAATGTGCTTGAACTATTGAGTTGTTCTTTAATCTCAGCACTGCGTTGAAGATATGTCATCACCTTATCCAAATTTTCATTTTGCTTATACATAACCTCGCTTAAACTGTTGAGTGCCATTGCTATACCCACTCGGTCTTTCAATTCCTCTTTCATTTTTAAACAGCGCGTCAAATAATCAATAGCTTTCTCATATTCTTGATTTTGGCTGAATCTTGTGCCCAAAGAATTTAGAGTAATTGCTATCCCTTTTCGGTTGTCTTTTTGCTTGTTTATATCTTCTTCAATCTCAAGACAACGCATCAAAGCTTTTATGGCTTCATCATACCTGCCACGCTGACCTAGCACAGTCGCCAATCGAGTTAATGCAATTGCTAATCCTTTTCGGTTGTCTCTTTGTTTGTTTATATCTTCTTCAATCTTAAGACAAAGCATCAAAGCTTCTATGGCTTCACCGTAGCATTCTTGCTTCTCCAGTACTCCAGCCAGAGTATTGAGTGCTTTTGACAAACCTCTTTGGCTACCCGCATCTTGTTTTTCTATTTCAACAGCGCGTTTTAGATCTTTTATGGCTTCTGAAAATTTACTCAGTCCTTGTAAAGCTACCGCCCTTGTAGTTAACCACATTGCTTCACAATGCAGACGCCGTTTAGGTGGATAGATGCCATCCAGCATACTTTCAAGACCAATAAGCACCTCATAAGCCTGTTGGTGTTCACCTAGCCGAGATAGAAATTTGGCTTTTTGAATGCGTAAATTAACCATTTCTTCCCATTCTGAAAGCTTGTCTGCTAATGGGATGAATCCAGCAATCATATCGACTGCTTGGTGCCAAAAAACATATTGCTCAAAAAAAGGCATTAGGCGGCGACTAAATTCAAAATCAGCAATTTCTTCAAGCTGCATCCATTGAGCAACTCGCATAATTTCATTCAACTCAGTTGAAACTATAGATGCAATTTCTCTTTGTTTTAAATCATTATATTTAATAAAATTTTGATAGAAAAAAGCATGTCTTTCTTTAGCTTTGTTTGCTTCTGTGGGTTGTGCTTCTAATATTTCTTGAGCAAAAACTCGAATGAGAGGATGAAATACATATCGTTCTTGCCCTTTTTCGTGATTTAGCAATGAAAATCTACATAAATATCCTAGTTGTTCCTCTACTTTTGTTAATTTATCAAATTTACTTGCTGCTTTGGCTGCATACTTAGAAAAGCCATCTTGATAACAGACACTGAGATATGAAAAGAAGTTTATAGTTTCTTGTTCGTTCTTTCTTCGTAATTGTTCTAAGCTCAGATTAAAGGTCGCTCTCACATTAAGTTCATTAATATTATCGTATCTGAGATTATCTAGGCGTTGTTTTTCATTGCGTAAGTTAATAGCATATTGTTGTAGCGATCGCACCGAATTTACTTGTAAATTAGTCCCGATAATTCTCAAAGCTAATGGTAATCCACCCACTAAATTAATGATTTCTTCAGCCGCTTGTTTTTTGTCGTTGATCAGCTTTTTACCTAAAAGTTTTTCTAGGAGACTTAAAGCATCGCTATCAGGAAGTGGCTCAAGAGTTATCTGACATTCTGGCTGCATTTTCAGGGGAAATATGCCGCGATCGCGTGCTGTTACAATCACAGAATATTGATCTGTTACGGTTGGTAATAGTTGCTCGATATTTTGTGTTTCAGCATTATCAAAAATCAGCAAAGCACGCCGATTCCGAAATACTTTCTGCATGATATGATCAGCACCCCTACGCTCATCTTCTGGTTTAATTTCATCCCCGCAGTGGTCAGCAAATTCTTTAGCTATATCTATTAATTTTTTATTATCTACTCGCTGATAAATCACACCACCAGGAAAATCTTCGCTATCGCTATATGAACTGGCAAACTTGCAAGCCAGCGCCGACTTACCCATGCCACCAGTACCCCATATGCCAATTATGTTGCACCTTTGCTGTCCTTTGAGTGTGATTAGCTTATTTGCTAACTCTGACAATTCTGCTTCTCTACCACTAAAAGCCCATTCATATAGAGGTATATGAACTGGTCTATTTATTGACACATTTTGATGTATATAAGCTGGTGTATTTGTTGGTACTCCTAATGATTCTTGAGCTTGTTTACTTCCACCTGGTTCAACCCAACTTAATAATGTTTTTGCATTAGGATTTTGGCAAATTATTGGCAACCAACCAATGCCAGGATATTCATCATTACAAAGGTCTGCTACATATCCTTTTGCTTTTCGTACCGACATATAAAGAGATCGATTTAGCGAAAATGAATCCAGAAAACATTGTAAAAAGTCCTTTGCTACAATATCAGGTATTATCTCTCGCATCACAATACTTAAAGGCAAAGACAAATTTGCTAGTTGATTTGCTAATCCCAAACCATCGCAAGAGCTAAAAATTGCTAATTGCAACCCTCTTTCAATTGCATATGTCAGAGTATTTTTTAATTGTTTAATATTTAAGCCTTCAGTTTCATTAATTTGTAGCCAACCAGTCTGAGCATCATCATCGCTATTACTATGGCCAGCAAAAAATAAAATATGCCAGCCTTGTTCATTCCCCAATTGCTGAAGGAATTCTCGTTTGCTTGGTTGCTTAATAAATTCGACTTTTGCGCCTCTTTTCTCTATCTTCTTTAATTCTTCAACATCAAACTCAGTATCAATGTTGTTACTATTGCCTAATATTGCCAGAATTCTGATTTCTTCACCAGCACAAAAACTACGATTCTTTTTTTGATGTTCTGTAGGACTCAAGGCAATTTCTGCTTTCTGATAGTCGTTCTTGAATAAATTCCACTCTTGCCAAGGCAACCGTCGTATTTGATGGTCTTGAGCTTTAATAATTACTTCGATTTCATCATTTTTGTGGAGGTTTATGTGTAAACCAGATATGATTCTTTTCCACTCTGGAGATTCAGAATTGAGCCAGTTATCTAGTGCAATTGCTAAAGCTTCGGCTGAATCACTGGTATTAAATTCTGTTGCACTGCGAGGTATGGCACGATTTAGAGAATTTTTTACCTTGTTTTGAAAGTTCTCTTGCCAGTGACGTAACAATCTGGGAATATCTGGCTGTTCAGGTAGCTTACCCGTAAATTGACACTCATCAATCACTCGGAGAGTGACATCAAACCCCTTTGCAAAACTACCATTTAAAAATTCAATTTCAACTTTTTTTGTCATGAGGTGCAGACTAACATTTTTAAACGCGGAGGAAAGCGCAGAGGAACACAGAGGTATACCCAATTTTATTAGCTACGCATTAATCTAATGAGATATTAAGTACCTCGCTGCTAGAGCTTAAAAGCTAACACTCTCAAGAATATTTTCTCTAACTTGAATATTGCCCAATTTGAGGACTATACTGAATTGTTCTTGAGGTGCAACAGCAAACTCTAGTTTTATAGAATCACTAGTTTTACCAGATGTGCTTTCACGAATCGTTTCTCCAGATTCATCAATTGTGATTACTTGCAAACCTGTTGGTAAATACGCATCTTTCGTTGGATAAACAGAGACGATAATCCCTAATATCTCATCAGGTTCTTCAGTTACTTTTATTATTAGTACTATTGACTGTTCTTCACCCAAATCAATTACTTTACCCCGCTGAATAGTGTTTTGTGTTGGTTGCAATTCAGCGCTTCTCGCAGGTAAAAATTGCGGCTTTTGCCAATATTCTCTCAATGAGTCAAACCATTGTCTAAAGTTATCTAAAATGTTGCTATCAACAATATCAGCAACTAGATTATCTTCACCTACTGTAGTTACATATTCTACAGGCACACCCAATCTTTGGGCTAATTGACCAGACTGGAATAGTCTCTGTAATCGTTCATATCCATCTTGTGAACCTTCAAAAAATAGGATGACACTTCCTTTCTTGGTTGCCAAAAATTCTAAGGTAACATCCTCTGAAATCTCTCGCAGAAGAGCGATAATATTTTGTGATTGCTCTGGCGTTAGTTCTTCTAGGGGTAGCTTAATTTGAATAATCTGTCTAATAGCTTGATTTTCTTGATTTTCTGCCCCTATTTTCTGAATCTTTTCTTCCAGATTTTCGAGTTTTTCTAATAACTGTGGGAAAACCTGCGCTACATTCTGTAATGATTTTTCTAAATCTTCAGATTGAAGATTAATCTTAGCTAAAAATTGTGTTTGCAATATATCTTTGACAACTGGATTATTTTTAATCTCAAAGATAAAGTAAGCATTGATTCTTTCTAATAAACTATTTTCTGCTTTAGTTTGATAGCAAGGTACAGTAATATCTTGAATAGCTACTGCTAAAAGTTGGTCTTTGATATGCTTTTGTTCTAAAGTTCCCGCTTGAGTTAACAGCAATCCCAAGTCGCTCAAAGATGTAATCGGTGTAGTGTTTTCTTTTAATTTATTAACTTTGTTTAATTCTTGTTTAAGTTGTTTAAGTTTTTGATTCAGCAGACGAATATCAGCTTCGTGTTCTAATGTTTCAGGTCGGGGAGCGCCTCGGTATCGCATCCGAGAAGATTTGACGATCTCTTGGCGGCACTCATCAGCAATGCTTTGTTGCGCTAATAGAAAAGAACGTTTTAGAGCTTTTTCCAGGTCATGATTGACAAACTTACCTTGATGCTTGAGAAAAGCTGTATACGCAGCTTGATATCCACCTAGTATTTGTCGGTCAGCAGTGTTACCCAAGACACCAGATACGACGCCAGCCAGAATTACTCCTAAGCCGAAACTCTCTCCAATACCAACCATTGCTGACCTCCTGAGTTTTAAAATGTATTAGATGTTAATTTTGTTATGCGCGAAAATCAAATAGCTAGCCTGACAACAAGTTTGAGGGCTAATACCTGGGATTTTGCTGTTTAGCGATCGCCATTATGCAGAAACGTAATATACATATTTACTACGTATAATCACAATTTCTTATTTCAATTTATTAATGATTTCTCAAGCACTTCACAAAATATCCTCGCCCCATCTCCCAAAATCCACACAAGCCAAGCTCCAAAGCAGAAGCCGCAAAGCATACAGGCAAGTTATAATTCTTGTGCGGAGCAACGTAACAAAAATTTATGAGTAACCCACTAGTACAAGCCTTTTTCGTAGGCAGAGCGGTAGCTGAAGTAGTTAACGAGCGTTTAGAGGTCGCCTTGACCGATGCTTTGAGTGAATTAGGTAAATTTGATGCCGAGGCTAGAGAACAACTGCGCCAGTTTACAGAAGAAGTCCTAGAACGGGCAAACCGGGCAGCAGAAGCGGCTAACGCTGGCCAAGCTACCACAGGTAGTGGACAAACCTATGCAGATAGTGTTGACTTGCAAGCAGAGATTGATGAATTACGAGCAGAAATCGCTCTGTTGCGAACTGAATTGCAACGTTATCGCAGCAATATCTAGTCATTGGTCATTTGTTTATAAACTAATGACAATTGATAAATGACATTTATCCCAAACCAGTTTAGAAATTTAGAGTGTCTTTTCTTGCAGTTGATTCGGTGACAACCCGGCGGTACGCAACACATATGGAACAAGGTTATTCAGATAAAGCATACCGTTGGAATCGTGAAAACTACTCTAGTAGACGGCGCTTTGTTGATATTTGGTCTTTCGTTTTGCTCTTAATGTTCAAGATTTGGCGTTATAACAAATCTTGGAGTTACTCAGGTGGTGTAACTGAAGCTAAGCAAGCTGCAAGACGCAAAGCGCAAGCGATCTGGATTCGTAATACCCTACTAGACTTGGGCCCAACTTTTATCAAAGTCGGGCAGTTGTTTTCTACTCGCGCTGACATATTCCCCAGTGAATATGTAGAAGAACTAGCCAAATTACAAGATAGAGTCCCAGCATTTAGCTACGAGCAAGTAGAAACGATTATTGAGCAAGAACTAGGTAAAAAAATTCCTGAACTCTTCCAGAATTTTGAACCCATCCCCTTAGCCGCTGCTAGCTTGGGGCAAGTACACAAGGCTGTGTTATACACAGGGGAAGCTGTCGTTGTGAAAGTACAGCGTCCTGGGCTAAAGAAATTATTTGAAATAGATTTAGAAATTCTTAAGGGAATCGCCCGCTACTTTCAAAATCACCCCAAATGGGGACAAGGACGAGATTGGATAGGGATTTACGAAGAGTGTTGCCGGATTCTGTGGGAAGAAATTGATTATCTTAGTGAAGGTCGTAACGCCGATACTTTTCGGCGTAACTTTCGCGCCTATGACTGGGTAAAAGTTCCTAGAGTATACTGGCGCTACACCACATCTCGTGTAGTGACCTTGGAATACTTACCTGGAATTAAAATTAGCCAATACGAAGCTTTAGAAGCAGCGGGTTTAGATCGCAAGCTACTAGCCCGTCAAGGCGCTCAAGCATACTTACATCAGTTACTTAATAATGGCTTCTTCCATGCTGACCCCCACCCAGGTAATATTGCGGTGAGTCCCAGTGGTGCTTTAATCTTTTACGATTTCGGCATGATGGGGCGGATTAAGGCGAATGTGCGGGAAGGACTGATGGAAACGCTGTTTGGCATTGCCCAAAAAGATGGCGATCGCGTCGTTCAATCTTTGATAGACTTGGGTGCGATCGCTCCAGTAGATGACATGGGGCCAGTCCGGCGTTCCGTCCAGTACATGCTGGATAATTTTATGGATAAGCCCTTTGAAACCCAATCGGTCGCAGCCATCAGTGACGACCTTTACGAAATAGCATATAATCAACCATTTAGATTTCCAGCAACTTTCACTTTTGTGATGCGGGCTTTCTCTACTCTAGAAGGAGTAGGCAAAGGCTTAGATCCAGAATTTAACTTTATGGAAGTTGCCCAACCATATGCAATGCAGCTTATGACCAACACAAATGGTTCTGAGGGGAATAGCTTTCTCAACGAATTAAGTCGTCAAGCAGTTCAAGTCAGTAGCACTGCTTTTGGACTACCACGGAGATTAGAAGATACACTAGAAAAACTAGAACGGGGAGATATGCGTCTGCGGGTTCGTTCTGTAGAAACAGAACGTCTGCTGCGGCGACAGGGTAATATTCAACTCTCAATCAGCTATGCTCTTTTAATTAGTGGTTTTACCCTTTCAGCTACTATTTTAGTGGTTCATAATCTTGCATGGTTGGCCCTGTTGCCTGGTTTAATTGCAGTAGGGATTTCAGTAATGTTAATCCGGCTGCTTTTACGCCTTGAGCGTTATGACCGTATGTATTAATTGTTGCAAAAAAAATTTATGAAACTTAATTTCACGGGTTTTAGCGATCCGGGACTTATTCGTTCTAATAATCAGGATGCATACTATATCGACCCAGAAGGGCGATTTTTCATAGTTGCTGATGGTATGGGTGGTCATGCGGGAGGTGAAGAAGCCAGTCGCATCGCCACAAGGGAAATTCAAGGGTATTTAGAAACAAATTGGCAATCAGCTAAATCTTCCCCAGAATTACTAGAGCAAGCCTTGTGGGAAGCCAATCAAGCGATTTTACAGGATCAGCAAAATCATCCTGAACGCGCCGATATGGGGACAACGGTTGTCGCAGTACTTTTTCGTGCTTCCGAACAACCTTGGTGCGCTCATGTTGGTGATTCGCGCCTATATCGCTTTCGCAAATCGCAATTAGAGCAACTCACAGAAGACCATACCTGGGTAGCGCGAGCAATCAAGATTGGTGACATCACCCAAGATGAAGCACGTATTCATCCATTTCGCCATGTATTATCCCGTTGTTTGGGACGTGAAGACCTGAATCAAATTGATGTACAACAACTGGATGTCAAAGCAGGCGATCGCTTGCTATTATGCAGCGATGGTTTGACAGAAGAACTAGTTGATCAAAAAATTGCCGCTTCCCTACAAGATAGTCCTGCCGTTGACGACAAAGTAGCGCTTTCTCTCATTGAGGCTGCAAAAGAGGAAGGTGGTCATGATAACATCACAGTCGTCCTTGTCGAGCTGGAGGGAGTGGGGAGTAGGGAGTAGGGAGTGGGGAAGACGCGGGGACGCGGAGAATAATCAATAACAACTTGCCCTGAGCGAAGTCGTACCCTTCGGGATCTTGCTACGTGCAGCGTCTCCGCCATGAAAAGGGATGATGAATGACAATTCCCAATTCCCCATTCCCCATTCCCCGTGGGCTGAGCGAAGTCGTTCGCGTAGCGTCTCCGACAGGAGAAGCCCACGCCCTTTTACGTTCTAAAAATAATTTGTCCGTTTAATAGTGCTACTAATTTGACTCTGAGAGGGCCGGCTGTATAAGTATCTTCTGCGGCTATTGCTTTAATCTCTAATGGTTGCTCAGATTGCCTCAGTTGAGCAATAAAGCGCAAAAGAGTACCGTCTATTTGCACATTTTCGACGATTCCAGCATTGCGAGCGCGAAATTGAGAAGCAGAAATTAGCAGTTCGAGCCGCTGCTGTAATTGATATGAAGTCATGGTTTTAGGATCGGCAGTTGTTGTAGCTAGGACTTCACCTCCCGAAAAAACTAGTTGATTGAGCGCTACGTCGGGAAAAAATTCTATTTGTTTTTCTCCCCTGACATAATTGCCAGCCGAAAAAATCCGTACTACATGCTCTCTGCCATCACTAATTTGCTTAATCAATTGCTCAACCTTTTCTTTGCTAACCCGCAGCAACTCTACATTTGCAGGTGAACCAGGTTCGCTCAATTCAATGTTGGCATTGCGATTAGCTTCTCGTAAAAGTTGTATGATTGCTTCGCGGGCGGCTGTGGCTTGGTTAACGCGAACTACGCCAGCAGCTAAAACTTGACCCCGAATTAGAGCCAGTTTACCTAAACGCAAATCACGGTAGGATTGATAGTATTTTTCTAGTCTGGCGACTTCTTCTTCTAAATAAGCTTGCTGTTTCTCCAATTCTTTGAGGCGAGATTCCCGCTTGGTAATCACTTGTTCTCGCACTGCAATTTCGAGATTACGTTTTTGAATTAGTCTATCGAGTTGAGTAATTTTTTGATCGCGCTGTTCAATAGCATACTGACGGTTGGCTAGTTCGCGATCGCGTCCTTCAATGGCTGTTTTGGCTTCGTCAATCGCTTTTTTAGCGTCGGCGTAAAGTCTTTCGCGTTCGGCTTTGAGTTGTTCAATTGCTGCCTGTAGCGTCTTTCTTTGGTCGTATACGCTTTGCAGTTCGGCGATCGCTTGTTGATACTGAGTGATCACTAACCCTAGCTGATTTTGGGTACGCTGGAGTTGAGTTTGAGTTTGAGCTTGTCTGGTAATGGTGCGGTTGAGTTGAGCTTGGGTTTGCTGTTGTTTGGCGTTCGCCGCTTGTAAGGACTTATTGATTGCTTGTAAGTCTGCTTGTGCTTTGGCTTGTTCTTGCCTAGCTTTGCTTAACTCACCCTCCACTTGGCTTTTTTGAGTTTCTGCGGTTTTGAGCTGTTCGCGCTTCTGCCTGAGATCTCTTTGGATATCTTCTAGCTCAAAAACTCCCTTGCGTAATCCTTCATCAGCAGCAAATAAAATCGCTAGGGTAGATATTGCAATCAAACCGCCTGTAAAAATAGTTACCAATACAGCGGTGTTTTTCGGACGCAGCTTAAATAATGAGAGGCGAGCCTTGCCGACTCGTGTGCCAATGCGATCGCCTACGGTCGCAATTACGCCTCCCAAGATGACAATTGCTGCAATGAGGATGAACCCTGTGGTCATCTTCAGCTACCGAAATGCTTGCAGATACAGCCTACTACTTTCGACCATTGTTTGTGGGGGATTCGAGATTGGCAATGGCTGAATTTAATCAATTTTTAGATTTACCTCCGACTGTGGGTTTTCTTTCTAAAAATACAACATGTGCTAACTCTAACCCCAATTACTTTTAAGTGAATTGTCTACTTAAGGTAACAGGTTTGTGGACAGTAATCTTCTTTTTGTGGATAGAAATCATCTTTTTTTCACGCAAATCTCCCAGTAACCTAGTAACTGTAACGCGAGTTGAACCAATTGCCTCAGCGATCGCTTGATGAGATAACTTGAGATCAATTGTGATTCCATCAGCACAAGGAACGCCAAAATCTCGACAAAGAATTAATAGAAAACTCACTAACCTAGAACCCATATCTCGGTGAGCGAGAGTTTCAATCATCATCTCTGTTTGTAAAATCCGCGAAGATAGACCCCGCAGCATTAACATTGATAATTCGGGATTTTCCTTGAGTGCTTGCTCCACCTGTTCAATTGGTGCTGACAGTAATTCCACAGGGGTAAATGCAACTGCATGGTAAAACCGATCTGACTTATTTCCCGTCAGCAGTGACAACACACCAAAAACGCTATTTTCCCGCAGCAGTGCTACTGTTATTTCTTCTCCTGCCTCATACACCCTGGAAAGTTTTACAGCACCCTTTAAAAGAAAGTAAACTCGTTCGGCAGGATCGCCAGGAAAAAAGATCGTTTTGTTGCGTTCAAACGTCTCCACGACAGGCGGAAACGCCCCGGTCGCCATCTGACGAAATACATTTGCTAGGGCTTTATCTTGTGTCACGATCATCTCCCTTCCCCTACCCAATGCCGGAAAAACAAAAACTAATTACCTAAGAATACACCTGAAAAATCAATAAAGCACCGTCAACCTTTCTGTACTTTCCTATACTCCAACTTATTGTTTCATAACTGTTTGTTTATAATGATACATAATTGTAGAACCTTTAAGCTGATTATTGTTGATAAACGCTTCCAATACCTGTAATAAAAAGTTTTTTGGAAGAACAATTTAAGGTATCTTGAGAATATCTTAAGAAATAATTGAGAGTTTTATTGCGGTAAATATCCTCCTCAATAATCATTTTGACAAATTGCGTGCAAAACAAAGATCAAGTAGCCGCAGATTCTAGTATGCTCCTAGTGATCGATCTGATTTACAATTTCTATGCTTAATCTCACTGGAAAAAACGCCCTTGTTACAGGTATTGCCAATAACCGCTCGATCGCCTGGGGTATTGCTCAACAATTGCATAAAGCCGGAGCAAATCTAGGGATTACCTACCTACCGGATGACCGAGGTAGGATGGAGACAAAAGTAGCGGAATTAGTAGAACCTCTTAAACCAAGCTTATTTCTTCCATGTAATGTTCAAAACGATGAACAGATTAAGTCTACCTTTGAAACAGTCCGCGAAAAGTGGGAAAAGTTGGATCTTTTGATCCATTGCTTAGCTTTTGCTAGCAAAGACGATTTGAGTGGAGATTTTAGCCAAACTTCTCGCTCTGGCTTCAACACTGCTCTGGATATTAGTACCTACTCACTAATACAATTAGCAGGTGCCGCCAAACCCTTAATGACACAGGGAGGTAGCATCGTCACCTTGACATATTTAGGGGGTGTGAAGGTGGTTCCCAACTATAACGTCATGGGAATAGCCAAGGCAGGGTTAGAAATGAGTGTGCGTTACCTAGCTGCCGAACTAGGGCCACAAAATATTCGTGTCAATGCCATCTCAGCTGGCCCCATTCGGACTTTGGCATCTTCAGCGGTAGGCGGGATTTTAGATATGATTCATCATGTAGAGCAAATCGCCCCCCTACGCCGCACCGTAACCCAGCTAGAAGTTGGCAACGCAGCAGCTTTCCTATGTAGTGATTTATCTAGCGGCATTACCGGACAAGTTCTGTATGTAGATGCAGGATATGAAATTATGGGAATGTAGGGGACTGGGGACTGGGGACTGGGGACTGGAGACTGGGAAATTGGGAATTGTCATTTGTCCTTTGTCATTAGTTATTCTCCGCGTCCCCCTTCGGGTGATGCTCGTTCCTCGCTACCGCTTGCGCTAACGCAGTTGCTCATGGGGGAAACCCCCAAGACCGCGCTACCTCACCGCATCCCCGCGTCCCCGCGTCTCCCTCATCCCCCGGTTGGTGAGCGAAGTCGAACCACATCCCCCCACTCCCCACTCCCTTAGTCTCATGCAAACAACTAATCGTCAAATCAATTCCCCAAATTACACTCCGCGAATTGCGACTGTTCATCGCACTACCGGTGAAACTGATGTGCAAGTTACTGTTAACTTGGATGGTAGAGGCATCTGTACGGCAGCAACAGGTGTTCCATTCTTGGATCATATGTTGCATCAAATTGCTTCCCACGGCTTGATTGACTTGGATATCCAAGCTAAGGGAGATTGGGAAATTGACGACCATCACACCAACGAGGATGTGGGCATTACTTTAGGGCAAGCTTTGCACCAAGCACTAGGCGATAGAAAAGGCATTGTTCGCTTTGGTAATTTTCTTGCCCCACTTGATGAAGCCTTAGTTCAGGTAGCGCTAGATTTTTCTGGGCGTCCTCACCTCAGCTACGGCTTGCAAATTCCCACCCAACGAGTAGGAACCTACGACACTCAATTAGTGCGCGAATTCTTTGTAGCACTAGTGAATCACAGCCAAATGACACTACACATCCGACAACTCGATGGCATTAATTCCCATCACATCATTGAGGCGACATTTAAAGCATTTGCCAGAGCCATGCGAATAGCCGTGGAAATTGATCCCCGTCGTGCGGGAATGATCCCCAGTTCTAAAGGAGTCTTGTAAAGAGGAGTGGGGAGCAGGGAGCAGGGAGCAGGGGGAGGAATAATAAACACCCACTTCCCAGTCCCCAACTCACTGATGAATAGCGCCATCGGGCATGACTGCGCCGGCTAAGTTGGCACCAACTAGTTTAACAAGCAGGCGATCGCCTGAACGCATCCGCGCCCCTGTCAAGTCTGCTCCTCGTAAATCAGCACCACTGAGATCTGCTCCAATCAAATTAGCTGAGCGTAAATTTGCCTCTCTAAGATCAGCTAAAAGTAGATTTGCTCGAAACAAATTTGCATCCGATAAATTTGCCCCTCTTAAATTAACTTTGTGCATGAAAGTATCACTAAGATCAGCACCACTCAAATTGGCATAACTCAAATTTCTACCAGATAAATCTTTATTGCTCAAATTTGCCCGACTGTAGTCTTTGCCACTCAAGTCTGGATTTTGTTTTGGTGGTGGTTGATGAGTTGATTCAGATGTACTTTTATGTTGATTATTTTTCTGTTGATACGGTGGGGAATAAGGTTGATGTGGTTGATGTTGTGGATGTTGATGCCTTACTTTTGAAGAACGTAATTTATCACGAGCTTCATTGATTGCTTTGAGCTTTTCTTGTGCTTTTTGGTGTAAGCGGATATTATCTTTAGGAATGCGATCTGGATGCCAGACAAAAACTAAATCTTTGTAAGCCTGATTAACTTCTTCAAGTGTTGCTCCAGGCTCTAATTCCAAGACTCTATAGTACCGCTCCATCTCGTTCATACGACTTTAGTGTTAGTCATTTGTCATTGTTGCTCTGGTCGAGAAAGTTGTCGCAAGTGGCGTGGGAGTGGTGTGGTTTCCCCCATGAGCGACTGGCGTTGGAAACCCTCCTTTACTCACTGGACTCACCGCGTCCCCGTTTCCCCCTACCCTTCTCCTATCGGAGACGCTGCGCGAACGGGTTCGCAGTCGCCTGCGGAGGGAAACCCTCCTTTACTCGCTGTCTCACCGCGTCCCCAGTCCCCAATACTTCATCTCCCCAAAACTCCATTTCTCCACCTACCCACAGCTCTGAAATATGCTGATACTGGAATTTGATAAACCTCTATAAATATCCAAACAATTATTGATAAATGCGACAAAAAAGCTAATATTGTCCAAATATACGGCATCCAAGTAATGGGTTCTTTGGGGTTAGGAGGAAAATAGTAAGCCACCACACCAACTAGAGTTGTAGGTAGAATTACAAAAGCAATTGCTGCTAATAAATAACCCCAACCTAATTCCACACCTTCTAACTGTGCTTCTGTCCAATTACATCCATTCCAACGCCAAATTAGGGGAGGTTGCCGAGAAGGCATCTTGATTTGCTGGAGTTCTGAGTTGACAGTAAAAATCTCTTGGCAAAAATCGCAAGACATCGCTTCCATTAATGGCATGTGAGAAATCTTACCTATCCGACAAACTGGGCAGGGGTAAACTCCATGATAGTCGAAAGATGTAGCTAAGATTTTGGAACTGGGCATAATAAAACTAGTGATTCTAAAAAGTTGATCGAGTCAATGAAAACTTGGGTAAGTTAATAAATTTTTAGTTTTTTCAATATTCATTTTTATTTATTTACATTACCCATTAATCATGACCTAACAATATTTGTACATTTACATAACTTTGGTGATATCTTAATGACAAGTAACTTTCTTAGTTTACTAAAATAAGCTACCAACCTTGATTTCCACAGTTGTACTGAGTTTATCGCTTTTTTACTGGGGTGGCAAAGTTGGCTATATTGGTTGAGAACTGAGGTAAATTTCTGATCATTGCCATTGTTTTGATGATCTCTCATTGTCTGGGAGTTGTTTTGAATATAAAAATCGTCTTGACACGGCCGGCTCTTGCTGCTAACTTAACAAGTTAAAGGTGTAGGTTAAATTTTTCAGCTAAATATCCCACAAATGTCTAGCAACAAATCCTATTTTTATTTTTGGTTTAGGGCGGTTCACCGGGGGTGAGCTGGTTTCCAGATGGAAACTGCCCGGTGAACCGCAGAGCAAACTCTGCGGTTTTTGTTTTTTAAGGAGTAAATTCTCATCGTGATGACCTATCTCAGCAGCTGGTTTTATGGCTTTTACTTTTGGCCCAGATCAAGTTCCGGGTAAATAGCGTCATGCCGATGAATCAGAACGCGCCCGGAACTTCTCGCAGGTTCTGGGCTTTTTTCTTGGGATTAGGGGTAATGGGGACTGGGGAAGACGCGGGGACGCGAAGAATAACAAATGACTAATAACTAAGGACAAAACCATGATTAACGCTAAACTTGCTGCACAATCTCATGTTAACCACCAGACTGTTGTTAAACTCACAGAACAAGTTGCTTTTGGCGGCGAAGAGGTGATAATTATCGGTGGCCCCTGTGCTGTGGAAAGCTTGGAACAAATGGAGAAAGTCGCCGAAAAGCTGTCTGCTGCACCTATACAGGCATTGCGGGGCGGTGTCTACAAACCTCGGACGTCTCCCTACGCTTTTCAGGGCATGGGAGAGGAAGGATTAGCGATTTTGACGAGGGTGCGATCGCGTTACAATATGCCAATCGTCACTGAGGTGATGTCGATTTCTCAAATTGAGGTAGTCGCTGCCCATGTTGATATGCTTCAAGTTGGTAGTCGTAATATGCAAAACTTCGATTTACTCAAAGCTTTGGGGCAAGCTGGTAAGCCAATACTGCTTAAACGTGGTTTAGCAGCGACAATTGAAGAGTTCGTGATGGCAGCCGAATATATCCTCAGTCACGGCAACCCTGATGTGGTGTTGTGTGAACGAGGTATCCGCAGCTTTGATAATTACACACGCAATGTTTTGGATTTAGGTGCTGTAGCAGCTCTTAAACAAATAACTCACTTGCCAGTGATTGTAGATCCTTCCCATGCCGTAGGTAAACGGGAACTAATAGCACCTATGGCTAAGGCTGCGGTAGCTTGTGGGGCAGATGGGCTAATTATTGAATGTCACCCAGAACCCGAAAAGTCGGTTTCTGATGCACGCCAAGCCCTATCCCTCGAAGATATGGTGAATCTAGTTGATAGTTTAAAGCCTGTAGCAGCAGCAGTTGGACGGAATATATCAGAAGCAATGGGGGTGGGTTTCAAACCTGCCCCTATTTATTGCGCGGCTTAATTTCCCTTAGTACAAACGCGATTAATCGCGTCTGTACAACTGCTCTCCCTGCCTCCCCCAGTCTCCCTCACAGGTTAGGTATTTTACATTCAATCTGAAAAAGCCTATTTTTTCGTTCTAAAATCTTTCTGTGCGTCCCCGCGTCCCCGCGTCCCCCCATCCCCGCGTCCCCGCGTCCCCGCGTCCCCGCGTCCCCGCGTCCCCGCGTCGAGCAAAACGCGAAATCTAAAAAACCTGCCCATAAGAGCCAGTCCCTAACTACGGGATGCAATCACCGCATAAAACGGATCTCCCCCACCTGCACCCAACCATTGTAAGAAGTTGGGGACTGTTGATTTGTGGACAATGATTTCTGGGGTGGTAAATTCTGGAACTGATGCAAAATAATGCTTAACTAATTCAACTCTGGATTCTTCGGAAGCATCACGCCAAGCTTGAATCGCTTTTTGATAGAACATCCGGTTAGAAAAGCTGATGATGGCAATACCACCAGGTTTGAGGATGCGGTAAATTTCCGAAAAGACTGCTTCTGGATATTGGATGTACTGCACGGAAACGCAGTTAAGAACAGCATCAAAATCTTGATCTGGAAAAGGTAGCTGAGGATTTTCGTTGATATTTTGCACAAAATAATGACTTAATCGGGGGTTACGTGCTAATTCCTCAGCGTTGAGTCCGTGTCCTTCTACGTGGGAAAATTCTACCTCTTCTGGGAGATGAGACACCCAACTACTCATCATATCTAAGATACGCATGTTGGGTTGGAGGCGATCGCGATATAAATCCGTTAGCTGTTGAATAAATCCTTCATCCACATGGGTGACGAAACGGGGATATTCATAAAACAGCTTGTCGTTGGTGTCATCCAGCTTGAGGCGTTGGTTTGGTCTTAACAGCATAAATCTCTTGTCTGCACAGCTTTTTCCTAAAATTGCGTCAATTTCAGGTATTGTTTAAAATAATCACTATTTAATATATTTTAATAATAATAGTACATATTAATTAAGTACACCTAGTAGTATTCTGTCCCTATCGATTAGATGATATATAAATCAAACTTTTGGCAGTGTATTTGGCAAAAAGTCCGCTTATCAGTTGCATTTCCATATATCAGTTTATTAGTCTGGATACTGCCTTTATTAATATTCAATGCTGGGCAGAATAGCCTCATGGCCCATGATGAAGGGCTTTACGCTTGGCGGGCACGTCAGATGTTCGATTCTGGTGATTGGATAGCGCCTTGGGGTAATGCTCATCATAAAACACCAGGGCCTTATTGGTTAATTGCCAGCGCCTACAAGCTATTTGGTATTAGTGAAACTAGTGGCAGAATTACTAGTGCGATCGCGGGGATTTTAGCTTTAATACTTGTATATGAAATTGGCAAAATTCTACTAAATAAAAAATTGGCTTGGCTAGCTGCGGCAATTTTAAGTGTAGAATTTCTCTGGCTGCAATACTGTCGCTTGGGTACGCCTGATGTGCCAATGATTTTATTAGTAATGTTAGCTATTTGGTCTTTATTAAAAGCAGAATTACATCCTCAATATAAGTTGTTTTGGAGTTTTGTTGCTGGCTTAAGTTTTGGTTTAGGTTTCTTAATGAGAAGCTTTATGATTGTTTTGCCAATCATGGCTTTATCACCTTATCTGATTTGGGAACATCATCGTCATCGTCATCTTGCTAACCCAACTTTATATTTAGGATTTTTCATAGGTTTAATTCCTACTTGGAGTTGGCTATGGTTTAACTGGCTACGCTATGGTGATCTAAGCTATGGGCAATTACTCAAGTTTGTAGTTGATTTAGGTTCAGAAGACCGTAATCAAAATGGGATATTATTCTATCTTTGGAATATCCCTTTAAAATCATTTCCTTGGTTCTTTTTTGGGGTTTTAGGTTTAGTTTTAGCTATCCGTCGCCCTATTCATCGATACCAATTAATATTAGTCGGTTTTCCACTGGTAATGTTTGCTGAACTGAGTTTTTTCTCGACTCGTTTATCTCACTATAGTCTTTGTATTTATCCTTTCATCGCTTTATTAGCAGCTGTAGGTTTAGATTGGTTAGGGAAAATTTATCAAAGAGAAACTACCTCTCTAAACAAGAAGAGAAAACATATATTTTCCAGTCGGAAAATTAACATTTCCCGCAATCTCAGTTACATATTTGGTGCGTTAGGTGTTTTACTTTTACTGGCGGCTATAGCCATTATTATTTGGGGTAATGCTGACATCCGTAAGTATGCGAGTCTTGGCTTAAGTGTAGGTTTAGGTTGGTTGATTTTGCCTTTAGTATGGATATGTCACTTTAGGATCAAGTTTCTCACAGCTCATTACTGGCTAGCTGGTTGGTTAATTCCCTGTTGGTTAGCTTTGGCTGTAGCTGGTAGCCAGGGATTTTTTAGCGACTATAACCCAGTTTTCAGAACTTTCTTTCAACAAAAAGCGATCGCTTCCATCCTCCAATCTCATCCTATCTACTTTGTGCAAGTTGGTGGCAAAAATGCTGTATTACTCAAATTCTATACTTCTGTTCATGGCAAACCGCTAGATACAATTTTCCAAGTACCCGCTTTTGGCTATGCTTGGATCGATACCAAACAGTCACCGGAATTATCCACGCCTCACCGCGTTGTTGGTACAGTGCAACAGTACCAGTTGATTCAAGTCCTTTCTTAACGGTTTGTAATTATACAGCACTTTGCAAGTAAATGAAGTACACATCTTAATATGATAAATCTTGTGGGGTGGGCATCCTGCCCGCCCTTGTGTACTTCATTCAGATGAAATGTGCTGTAAATTGGGGCGATCGCTTGTAGTTTATAATTTACAGCAGATAATTTAGTGATAAGTTTTGAGTGTTGTTAAAGAAGTATTTAAAAATTAGGTTGCGATGAAACAAGGGTGCTTAAATTGGTGTTTTAACTTATGGCTATTGCTGAGTTTGACTTTTACAACAAATATCAAAGCCTCAGCTCAAGTCACAGCCGATAAAACATTAGGAACACAAGTTTTTAATCTTGATGGAAATTATTTGATATTAGGTGGAACAACAGTTGATAACACCAACTTGTTTCACAGTTTTAGTAATTTTAATATTCCTGATAAAGGGGCTGCAATTTTTGCAAATGAACCCAATATTGTTAATATATTTGCAAGAATAACTGGTGGTACACCTTCCGAAATTCAAGGAGCAATTAGTTCTCAAGGTACTGCCAATTTATTTTTAATGAATCCTAATGGGATTATTTTTGGGAAAAATGCTCTAATCAATATTGGTGGTTCATTTATTGTCACAACAGCGAATGCAATTCAATTTCCTGGTGGTGCTGAGTTTTCTAAAACTTCATCAGTTGCACCCAATAATTCACTACTAAGTATTAGTCCTACAGCATTCTTGTTTAATCAAATTGCTAACCAAGGCGCAAACTCTATTGAAAATCAAGGTAATTTATTTACCTCTCCAGGTAAGAGTTTAATACTACTTGGTGGTCGTGTTGCGCCTACCCCTGAATCTACTGGCAAAATCATTATGGATGGCGGAATAATTCAGGCGTTTGGCGGTAGGGTAGAAATTGGTGGATTAACAGCACCGGGAACAGTAGGAATTACTGTTGATGGTAACGATGTGCGCTTGAGTTTTCCTGATGGTGTAGCGAAATCAGATGTTTTGCTAAATCAATCTTTTGTTGGCGCTTATGGAGTAAAGGGTGGCCATATTGTAGTTAATGCTAATAATTTGCTGTTAACAAATGGTGGGTTTATATTGTCTGATACTGCTACATCGGAACCAGGTGAAAAAATTGGACGTGGAGGAAATATTCAAGTTATAGCAACAAATTCTATAGAAATAGATCCCAAAGATGCAGCAGATACAACAACTGGTTTTTTGGCAACAACAAGCAGTTCAAGTCGTGGAGGTAACATAACACTAAAAACCAAAAATTTCATTATGAGAAATGGTGGTTTCATCGGCGTACAAGCTAATGGTAATTTAGGCGGTAATGCTGGTAACATCAATATCGATGCATCAGAATTTGTTGAGTTAATTAGCTCAAATCCTGAAAATCGTAACGTTATATTTACAGGAGTTACACCTTTCGGTATTGATGTTTCCAATACAGGTAGTGGTGGAGATTTAACAATTAATACCAAACGTTTGCAGCTAACAAACAGTAATATTTCATCTGGAACTTTTGGTCAGGGAAATGCAGGTAAGATCTTTATTAATAGTAATAATGAGGTAATCCTTGACAATAGCACCATTAATAGCCGGGTGGGAGTAGGTGCTGTAGGAAATGCTGGTAATATTCAGATTGAAACACAGAAACTTACTTTAATTAATGGTGGCCAAATTGATGCTCAAATTTCTGGAGTAGAAGCAGATCTACCTGGTGGAAAAGGTAGGGGTGCAACTATTCGCATCAATGCTACTGATGCTGTGATTATCTCAGGAATTAATCCAGATGGAATTGCTAGTTTTATCTCAACTGAAACCCGGACGGGGGCAATTGGTCAGGGAGGAGATATTATAATCAACACAGATTATTTCCGTGCAGCAGAAGAAGGTATTGTATCTGCATTAACAGAAAATTCTAGCAAAGGAGGTAATATCACAATTAATGCTCGTGTATTTGAGGTATCTAATGGTGGACTGGTGACTACAGGAACCATTGCCGATGGTAAATCTGGTGATATTAACATCAATGCAGATAATGTCACTATTTCATCGAGCATAAATAGGCGCACTGGCATCTTTGCAGGTGCAAATACTACTGCTTCCACTGGCGATGGTGGAACTATATCTCTATCCACAAATAACTTTAATCTATTTACAACTGACTTAAACTTGCCTAATAGTATCGTCTTAGTTTCTACACGCAGCGAAGGAAGAGGTATAGCAGGAAATATTAATATTATTGCCAAGGAAAATTTTAATGGGAGTAATGGCGTTATCACCGCCCGATCTGAACAGTCTGGTGGTGGCAATATTGATATTACTGCGAGAAATATCAACCTGCGAAATAACACCGACATCCGCACCAATTTATCTACTGGTATTGGTAGAGGTGGTAATATTTTCCTCACCGCTGATACTATTATCGCTTTAGAAGATAGCGACATTCTCGCCTTTGCACCAGAGGGGCAAGGTGGTAATATTACTTTTAACACCCGTGTTTTATTTAGTGATTCTCTATTTAACCCTAGACAAACATTAACTAATAGTAATAGCCTTCAATCACTAAATAATAATAGTAGTTCTGATATTAATGCCAGTGGTGCAATTTCTGGCAATATCATTGGTGTACCTGATATTAGTTTTATCCAAAATAGTCTAACAGAATTACAAAACAATCTCATTGATACTAACGCCCTAATTGCTAATAGTTGCATTGCTCGTAGTTCTAAGCAAGAAGGGGCTTTTACGATTACTGGTATTGGTAGTTTACCTAGTCGTCCTGGTGAGGCTGTAGCTTCTAGCTATCATACGGGTGATGTGCAGAATGTCACGAACAGTAGTATACCTAGTTCGTGGAAAAAAGGCGATCCAATTGTGGAACCGCAAGGAGTATATCGACTAGCAACTGGGGAATTGGTGATGAGTCGCGAGTGTCGTTGATCTAATTAAAGCTTAATTTTATTTGTGAAAATCAAGAGTTTTAGATCCCCGACTTTTAAAAAAGTTGGGGATCTAATCTATCATAAAGTGTAAATAAAACTAACGGGACTTAAACATTTTTGAGACAGAAACAAGGCTCAAACCTATACAGGGCAAGGAAAATACACTCCTCGCTCAAAAATGCTTGAAACCTAGATACAGCACATTTCATCTGAATGAAGTACACAAGGGCGGGCAGGATGCCCACCCCACAAAATTTATCATATTAAGATGTGTACTTCATTTACTTGCAAAGTGCTGTATATCAGTAAACTAGGTAAAACGATGTCAAAGCCTTTTCATATATACGTTTAAGAGTTTTTTCAGGCTACTTTTTGTCTAAGTCCCACTGATAAGAATATTTGCATTAACGTTCTTCCATCACTCTCATGAGAGTGATGGAAGAGTGTTATTCAATAGACTTCTTGCAAAAATACTTGAACCGTCAGAGACTCAAGTCTCTGCCTAATAGCAAAAGTCCGTTGAAACGGACTAAAAATACTGTTATTAGTCGGTTGAAACCGACTTGAGTTATCAGCCAGAAAATTTATTTTCTGGCGAGTATCCGACTTTTGCAAGAGGTCTAATAATCAACTTGATTAAGTTATAGGAAAATAGTATGAGACATAGCAAAAGTGAAAAAATGGGTAAAGTGACTACTCAAATCACTGTTACTAATCGAATTGACCAAATACTTGGGGAACGAGGCTTTATTCCGGTAGAACAAATACGCTCAATTACTTTACATGATGTTTTAGTTGATACAGGTGCAACAAGACTATGTCTACCTAAAAATATTATTCTTGACTTGGGGTTGCCTCTGCAAGGTGAGGTAGATATAAAAATAGCTACAGGAGTACAAAAAGCTCGTATATTTAGAGAATTAAATCTTTCAGTTGAGGGCAGAGAAGGGACATTTAATTGTATTGAATTACCAGAAGGTTCAGATCCGTTATTAGGATTAATCCCTTTGGAAGATTTAGGATTAGAACCTGATTTGCAAAATCAGAAATTGCGAGTTTTACCAATAGAAGGAAAAGATACATATTTAATGGTTTTATAATACAGCGTTTAGGGACTTGACTTAGTTCACTGTTACTCTGCGGTTTAATAATGCACTATTTTAGCTAGTAGTGGTCTGTTCCATAAGTTATGGGGGTTAAGAGAACGAACCGCCAACACACTTACTTCCTGGCAACAATACATTTTTCTGCAATTTTTGGTGATAGTTACTGCATATCAATCAGCATGAAAGGTGAATAAATTACATCGGTGTTTCCTTTAATCTGTTCGATAAAGGAAACATTAGTCACCTGACATCATGAAGAAAAATAATATTGCTCTAACAGCTTTATTAACAGCGTCGATATTCATAAATGCTGATATAGCAAAAGCTGACACACAATCAGATAGACAAGAAATTATCCGAAAGTATCACTGGATGAGTGACGGTTGTAACGCTAAAGTTATCCAACAATGTTACGCTTACTGGTCAGTTAATTTCCAAGGTCGTCGAGCAGATGGAACGATTACTAATTTAAGAGAACAAATCCAAGGTCGTCAACAATTTTTTCAGCAAGTCAGTCAATATAAAACTCGTGAAGAACTGATTCGTGTCAGTGTCAATGGAAATCGTGCAGATGTCATGGGTTTAGGATATTCTGATTACATTATTGGCAATAAACGCGTACATAGGCAAACTCCATACGAGGATATATGGGAAAAAACTAATAACGATTGGGTATTAGTATCTACAAGATGGTATAAGGCGAATTATAATGAGGTTGCTATAGGGCGATCGCCTACTCAAACTGCACCATTGCCACCTTCTACTAGCATCAGTGAGCAATTTAATTTTGTGTGGCAAATGCCTAAATTTTGGAATCCTTAAAACTAAAATACCTAACATTGCAATAAACAGGTAAGACCACGATCTTGCGGAGTATTCCCTTTACTATTTACAGCTGTTAAAGCAATACCAGAATCCCAATGCAGATTTAAATCTTAAATAAGTTGCCAAAGCAAATCTAAAACTGTAAATCGTCTGTGATTGCAAATTACTACTACGACTATTTCATAGTGTAACTATATCAAAAGACGATTGGAGATAAATAGCGATCGCATTCGCCCTGGTAGCCCATCGCACTCAGGTTTTCCACTTTTTCCATAGTTCTGACAAACCAAACAACAAATTTTTTCTGAGGATATTTCACTATGGCTAACATCAAAATTAATAACTTACCATCTGCTGATATCGAATTAGTTGATCTAACTAACGCAGAAATATCAGAGATACAAGGTGGTTTCAGACAACTATTTGCTGCGGTAGCTATCATCTCAGGCGTAAATAATGGTTCTTCCTCATCATCCACAACTTCAGAAACAATAGAGCAACGTTTGCAACGTATTAATTCAGAAGTAAATCAGATATACAGTCTAGCATGGGCTTATCAAACTGCTGCCAGTTTTATTGGCATAGGAGGAAGTGGTTTTAGTGGTTTAGGATAAAAGGTTAATTTAAACATGAAAAACTGTTGGTGTTTTTTATTCTTGGCTATCCCAATTAGCCTATCTTTTGCTACCTCTGCACATGCTGATGAAGTTTCTACAAAAGCTTCAGATTTAATTCCTATTAACAACCAGTTAACAATACCTGAACAAAAAGGTTTTGCAGTTGCTCAGAACGTTAACACTGAAAATTCATCTCAACTTCCTGAAAAAAACTACTGGTATGTGAGTGGAAGTGTTGGTGCCGGTTTTCCTAACAGTATTAAAGTCAACCAAGGAGATGATTCAGCATCTATTGGTGTTGATACTGCTGTTCAAGGGAATATTGCTGTGGGATATCAATGGAATGAAGCTCGTGCTGAACTCGAAGTTGGTTATGGTTCTTTCGGTGTCAATAATTTTAAGAGTGGTGATGTTACTATCCCTGTTAGTGGTAGCGTGAGTGCAACTACTGTTTTCGTTAACGGCTACTGGGATATTCCCAGCAGTTCAAAGTGGCGTTCTTATATTGGTGCGGGAATAGGTATTGGTTTCCCTGAATTTAGCGAGCTAAAATCTGGTGAAGCAACTAACCCATCAAGTAGTGGTACGGCTTTAGCAGTGCAAGGAAAAGCAGGTATTCAATATGAAGTTGCAAATAAAAGCAATGTTTTTCTAGAATTAAAGTACCAAAATCTCGGCAGTTTTAGTACTGGTTCTGGTGACAATAAAGCCAATATTGATCCTATTAATTCCTTTGGGATAGGCGTTGGTTATCGCCAAGGTTTTTAAGCATTGCCGTTATTTATTCTCCTTCAATAAACCTCTAACAACTCAAGAGAAATCTTGAGTTGTTTTTTTAGTGACTTGTAAGCGAAATTTTTATTTGATGATTTGGGTAGATTAAAAGAAATCTTAAATATAATAATTTTGCTCTATTTTTATTAGTTTTTTCAATTTAATTATCAGGAACTTGTATAGCAATCATAAATCGTGAGAGCTAAGATATCTAATTTATTTGACAAGTCGGAGATATAGACACAGCGAATTCTCACAAGTTACATAGAATTACTATATTTTTTACTAACAAAAATGCAATATTTATGTTCGTTTTTAAGTGAATCAAAGATTGAAATCAATCAATAAATCAGTGACTATAGTCATGGAAACAGACAATTCAAGGTCAAATTCCAATCAACGCAAATTTATTTACGAGGAAAGGTTCCAATGGCTGAAATTAAAATTAACGAACTGAAAGTTAACAAACCAGCAGAAATGATTGATTTGAAGAAAGAAGCTGAACAAGGTAACTCAGATGCTATTACTGCTTTCACAACTTTACGTGGAGGTTTTCGTTTTGCAAACAAGGAAGTATGGTGTAACTGTTAGATCTAGTGTGCATTTAGCCAAATTCTAACAACTAATAGTTCTCTAAAAAACGGGAATTATTTTGAGTAATTATATTAATACCACAGTGGTAATATTAGCTATTTTTACCGATACCACTGTGGATTACTTGGCTCCATATAATATGTTTTACACTATGTATTAAATTTTCAAAAATAGGTTAAAAATTTATATTTTTTGTTTAAATCCCTTAGTTATCAAAACATAAAAAGAGGTATAACTATGTCTCTCATTGAACAATCGCCTATAGTTTCGCTATATCGACCATACTTTGATTTAGGTACTTTTAATGGTGGCCCATTACATCTATATGGCATAGAATTCAGCTATCATAACTTAATCCATCAAGCTTCAGTTAATTATGGAATACAAGTAATTTATCCTTCCTCATTTCGGGAATCTTTGGTGCGAGAAACTGGTATGAAGGAATATGAAGTTGATAACCCATTACAACTAGACGATGGGTTACGAACAAAAAGATGGAGCAAGCTATGTGAATATTTGACACAGTACCAAGAGCTTCAGCCAACTACCAAGCTGCTAGTTATAAAAGTGTTAAAAAGCTTATGTTTACATCGGGCTATCTTGGAGTATGTTCCAGCGATGTCTGAACTAGAAATAGCTAGTGGAAGTGTATCAGCAAAACTGGCTTTGTGTCGAGCTATTTCTAATTTGTTATTACAGGAGTATGAAGGTAAAGTTGATAGATCGAACTTAAAAGAATTGGAAAATATTGCTAAGCATACTCCTTTAGGAACATTAACACGGCTAAGTGCAGTTCTCCAGCTTGTAGTCCGATATGCTAAAAATTTCAGAGATTTGGAAAGTGCAGAATTTTGGCGAGCAATTGCTACTGAGGAACTTCAAAAACTTCAATCTTCGCTCAATGATTTTGATTATAAACTATTTACAAGTATCTATTATCGTGCAGTTGTTTTTGTTCCTCTCTTACAAAGAGATAAAGACAAGGTAATCCAAGAAATGGATGTTTGCCAAGCTTATGCAGAAAGCTTAACTTGTGTAAATGAAGAACAGCAAAAAGTAGCTTTAGAAAATCAATGCATTATTTTAGAGAGTCGAACAAAGGAAGCTCTATGGCTTGGCGATCTAGAGTTAGCTGAGGAAAGAGCGCGAAAGGTAGCTCAGATGGACTCATTAGACCCTAGATATCGTCTGGAGTTAGGAGAAGTTCTCATCAAATGTGGCAAAATTGAAGAAGCCATCAAGATGTATCGTTCTGCAACTAGACTTGGCCCTCCAAGAACAGCGATCGCTTGGTTTATGGCCGGTCAATGCCATGAAAAACTGGGTGAGTTAGATATAGCTTGTGATTGTTATCTCGCCTCAATACAGATGGATTCACTTGCCATTTCTGCTGTGGAACGGCTTAATCGTTTAGCTCCTCGTTTAGGTAACTCAGCACTGGTTAACTGGACTAATAGACGTTTATCCGAATTACGAGAACAGCAAAAAACTACAGCAAATCAACCCAAAACTTCTTACATACCTGAAGCATCTTCTGAGTTAAAGAAAGCTGGAGAAGCAATAATGATTTAATGTAAAAACCCCTAAAACTTGAGTTTTGGGGGCAACTTAGTCTTAAAATATTGCCAAAACGATTTTATTTAGTTAAAATAATATTACGTACACTAAGTAATATGCCAAATGGTTTCGACATCAGATCATTCTCAAACTGTGGAGTCGTCGCAGCAAAATCTCGCACCATACAGCATGGGCTACAGAATCAAGCTGCTATCGCAACTATTCAGCCGCAAGTTTAGTGAGAAGTTAGAACCATTTGGATTAACCCCATTTCACTGGTTAGTGTTATGCTGCCTGTGGCAAGAAGATGGCTTACCTACTTCTAGTATTGGAGACAAACTCAAACAGGTGGGGGGGACTTTAACTGGTGTGCTAGATCGCATGGAAGAACGCGGTTTAGTACAGCGGGAACGCGACTCCCACGATCGCCGCATCTGGCGGATATGGCTAACGGATGCAGGTAGAGAACTGGAGACCATCTTACCGCCTATCTCGGCTGATTTACGTGAGCAAGCGATGCAGGGTTTTTCCGTCACGGAACGTGAACTATTGACTCAACTAATTAACCGGGCGATCGCTAACCTTTCTTGAGGTTACTTCCTAATCACCCTATAGGGTGAAGCTTTGTTAAGTTTTATCATGAGAATATATTACGCATACTAAATAATTATAGGCAAATACTACGCATTTTAAATAAAATAACCAATGACTACAAAAAATTTGCTACTACCTGCATTAAGCTCAAGAAATTATCGCCTATTTTTTGCTGGACAAGGTATCTCCCTAATTGGAACTTGGATGACGCAATTGGCGACAATTTGGTTAGTTTATGACTTAACCAATTCAGCATTAATGCTTGGAGTTGTGGGATTTACGAGTCAAATTCCTAACTTCTTTTTGGCTCCCTTTGGTGGCGTTTTTGTAGACCGATTCTCTCGGTATCATACCTTAATTGGCACGCAAATCTTGGCAATGATTCAATCGTTAACATTGGCGGTGTTGGCGTTAACTGGTGTAATTGAAGTTTGGCATATTATCGCTTTAAGTTTATTGCAAGGATTCATTAATGCTTTAGATGCGCCCGCAAGACAGGCATTTGTGCCGGAACTGGTTGAACGCAGAGAAGATTTAGCCAATGCGATCGCTATCAACTCAACGATGATCAATGGGGCGCGGTTAATTGGCCCTGCGATTGGGGGTTTATTAATTGCTAGAGTTGGAGTTGCATATTGTTTTTTAATTGATGGTTTGAGCTATATTGCCGTAATTGCTGCTTTATTGGCAATGAAAGTTAAACCTTGGAGAACTTTAATAAACGATGGTAATCCTTTGCAAAGAGTTAAAGAGGGATTTGTATATGCTTTTAGCTTTCCACCAATTCGAGCAATTTTGTTGTTATCAACTTTAGTCAGCTTGATGGGATTACAAAATACAATTCTTGTCCCAATTTTTGCAGAGACAATTCTTAAAGGTGGTGCAGAAAGTTTAGGATTTTTAATGGCAGCTTCAGGAGTTGGGGCTTTGTTTGGGGGCATTTATTTAGCTACTCGCAAGACAATTTTCGGAATTGGTAATGTGATTGCATTAGCTCCAGCAATTTTAGGGGTTGGTCTAATTGCCTTTTCTTTATCTCGGTTTTTACCACTTTCTTTATTTACAATGTTGTTTGTTGGCTTGGGTACAATTCTCCAAATAGCTGCTAGTAACACGTTCTTGCAAACTATTGTTGAAGATGATAAACGTGGCAGGTTGATGAGTTTGTATACAATGTCCTTTTTGGGGATGATACCTTTGGGTAATTTGTTGGGAGGGACATTAGCAGATCATATTGGCGCTCCTACTACTTTAATGATTGATGGCATAGCTTGTCTTTTAGGAGCTATTATTTTTTCTAAACAGTTGCCTAATTTAAGGAAGATGGTTCTTCCAATTTATGAGCAAAAGGGAATTGTTTCGATTAAGAGAGATTGAGAATAAATAATTGGATGCTAAAATTCGTCCTGATTATGATAAATATTTCAGTTAAAAGCGATCGCATCTATATCTAACATAGTTCGCCGTGAAGCTTTTGTAATGGCTTTTAAGGATTGTTTTTACTTTATTAATCAACGGTTTTGCTATTTTATTCTTTAAAAAACTAAAGGCCACTGGTGGGGCTGTTGCTCATTAGATTGAGCATACTGGTAAAATATAACTACTGAAATACTAAAGTACTAAGATGATCATTAGCCAGAGTGAATACTATATTTCCCCAGAAGAATATTTAGAAGGCGAGAAAGCCAGCCAAATCAAACACGAATATATTGATGGGCAAGTCTACGCAATGGCAGGAGCCAGTGATGCTCATGTTACCGTTAGTATGAATTTCTCTATGCTGCTACGCAACCATCTTCGGGGTAGTGGTTGTCGTGTTTACATGTTAGACATGAAAGCTAGAATTGATGTGATCAACCGCTACTTCTATCCCGATGTAATGGTGACTTGCGATACACGAGATAGAGAATTCGAGTATTTTAAATCTCATCCTTGTTTAATTGTAGAAGTACTTTCAGAGACAACAGAAGCTTTTGACCGAGGTAAAAAGTTTGCTGACTATCGAAAATTAGATTCACTACAAGAATATGTATTAATATCTGCACAGCAAATGAGTGTAGAGTGCTTCCGTCGCAATCCAGAAGGACATTGGGTACTTTACCCTTATGGGAAAGAGGAAGAAATACATTTAGCTAGCATTGATTTGCGTTGTGCGATCGCAGCAATATATGAAGACGTATTATTGATCGAAGATAATATTTCCTAGTCCAATATTTGTGGTTCAATCCCTAAAGCATCAAGTTGTTCAGGAGTAAGCGATCGCAGTTTCTCTACAATTATCTCCCGCTTTTGTCGCTCAACATCAGCTCTGTGTCGCTCAACATCAGCTCTGTGTCGCTCAACATCAGCCCTTTGTCGCTCAACATCAGCGCGTTCGTGTCCCATTAGCAATAAATTACCTTGTGCATCCCACCACCGTAACCAAGGTAAATCTGCGTTTTGATACACCCCTTGCCATATCCCTAACTCTACCCCCATAGGAGCAATTGGGTAATGCCCTCGTTCGTTGGGTTGCATGAGTTGATAGACATTATCAACCAAATGATAAACCTCTACCAGTGCTTTTGATACTTCATAAATTGCATAATAAGGAACACGAATTGCTTGTTCATAAATCCAAAACTTCCCAACATCTCCCTGTGAAGGTGGTGTTTGATCTCGTTCTTCAGTACCATCTCCAGAGACAAATTCAATTACAATCATTGGCGCAACATATTCCTTCCATAAGACATAAGAACGCCGCGTTTTACCGTTGAGAATCAACGGTACATTAGGGACATAAAACCAATCAGGTGCAGTAGCACCTTTTTCTGGCGGATCAGTTAATCGCCAATAAATGTCTAAATCCTGCCCTATACAGTATTGACTATCTGGATAAAGTTTTTCCAGAATAGGTTCAATAGAATCAGTTAGTAAAATACTTTGAGGATGCTCTTGCCAATTCTGCACAAATGTACCGTCTGACTCTGGTAGCTGGGTATGATCAGGTAAAGTTAATGCCGATAAAGAAGTCATAGGCTTTAACCAAAAGTTAATTTAAAAATTTTAATTCAATTTTCACACAGAAACACTAAAAAATTCGCTGCGTCTGTTGCGCTACGCCAGTTGCTACAACGCGAGGAACCCGCCCAACGCACTGGCTCCTCTGCGTGATATTTTCTGAATTACGAAACACTAGGATCATCCAAAGCTTTCATCTGTTTCATAATCTGCTCAACTTGGTAAACTTTTTCATTTCTATTTTGAGCTTTGAAAATATTCAAAGCTTTTTCCAAAGAAGCAAGTGCCTCAGTTCGTTTATTAGTTTGCCAAAGTACCTGCGCTAAATTAGTTAAGGCCTCACCATATTCAGGATTAATTTCTAGAGCTTGATTATATTCCCTAAGCGCCTCTGTCCAGCGGTCTTGACTGGCATAAACAACACCGATCGCATTATAAGCAAGAGCATATTTTGGTCTCAGTTTAATAGCTTCTTGATAAGCACTAATTGCTGCTTCCGGCTTATTTTGTCGAAACAAGACATTACCTAATTGAAAGTGTCCAAAAGCAACGTCTGGAAATTTTTTAATAAATTGACGTAACTTTTCCTCAGCACCTTTAAAGTCTCTTTGATTATATAAGGCATTAATCTCTTGCAAAAGCTGCGATCGCTCTGGTGTATCTGCACCGGAAAATTGTGCTATCTTCTGCGGTTGCTGCTTAGGCAAATGCAGAGAACCTGGTGCAGTAGCTGCCAACACCGATGGGGATATACCGATTGCAGTTATGATACTCAGCGTCATGCAACTAAGAGGTTGAACAAATACTGATTTGTGCTGCTTCTTCAGCTTCATTGTCCTCAATGCCCTAATAATGTCCTGATTCCCATGATAAATCTAAGGTGTGTTGCTTGAAATATTCGCGCCAACGCCACCAGTGCTGCTCAGACATAATTGCCCTATTGGAGATATTTCACGACATTTGAGTATAAATACTTATTAGCCAAACAAATAGAAAATTTGTTATGTTGTATGTGAGGCTAAATGCCGTACATTTTTACGGCTGAGTTGTTAAAATTGCCCAGAGTTGGTAGAAAATTGATGGTTTGCAGTCAATAAGTAACTTGAAGACTGCAAAGTCATTCTACTTTTATCAAAGCCAATCATTCTAATTATGTAGAGGCTATTATGACCGTCCCAGTGAGTAAAGGCTCCAAAGTGAATTCAGAGCGCTCCAAAGCTGAACGTTTGGAAGTTCGTGTTACCAAAGAGCAAAAAGAATTGTTCCAGCGTGCTGCTGAGATTCAGGGTCGAACACTAACAGATTTTGTTATTAGTAGTGTCTTGAATACTGCTAAACAAGTTATTCATGAACACGAAATGATGATTTTAACTAAGCAAGATCAAGAAGTTTTTGTTACAGCATTATTAAACCCGCCAGAACCAAGTGCAAAATTACGAGATGCTGCTCAGCGTTATAAGCAAACAATGGATGTATAAGTGACGTTCTCCAATAGTTCTGATACTTCTGATAAATATTTAATAGAGCCGCTGGCTAAACAAAACCGGGCGGCTTTTTTTTGTGGAGTCGAGCCGCTGGATCTTTATTTGAAGCAACAAGCCGGGCAAGACGCCCGTAGGCGTATGGCTGCTCCCTTTGTTTTAATCGAACAAAGTTCTAGCACAGTCATTGGGTATTACACTTTGTCTTCAACCAGCATCATATTTAGTGAATTACCAACTGAGATAACTAAAAAACTTCCAAAATATCCAAATGTTCCTGCAACTCTTTTAGGTCGATTAGCAGTTGACAAGAAATATCGAGGAAAGGGCTTAGGCGAGATACTTTTAATGGATGCACTATATCGAAGTTTGCAAAATGAAATAGCTACAGTAGCTGTAGTGGTTGATGCTAAAGATAATCAAGCCCGTTTGTTTTACGAGCATTTTGACTTTATTCAATTTCCTAATTTCCCTTACCGATTATTTCTGTTGATGGAAACTATTGCCAAACTTTTTAAGTAAATACTTCGTAAAAATGTTAACAAGTTCCGTGGGTTTAAGTCCCCCGGTTCCATAACCTGTAAGTTTTGTGTTGGGGTCTGTCTTATACCAATTCGTAATTCGTAATTCGTAATTACGAATTACGAATTATTTAAGCACCTCCTCGCAATTTATCCAAGACACTTCTATCCTCTAACGTTGAAGTATCACCCAATATCTCTTGACCTGCGGCTAAATTCCGCAGCAACCGCCGCATAATTTTACCCGATCGCGTTTTAGGTAAGGCGTCTGTAAAGCGAATTTCACCAGGACGAGCGATCGCACCTATTTCTTGAACTACATGTTGCTTGAGTTCTTTACTCAAATCATCACTGGGTTGATACGTACCTTCTAAAGTCACAAAAGCAACTACCTCTTCACCTTTGAGTTCATCTGGCTTACCCACTACGGCAGCTTCTGCAACCGCTGGATGGGAAACTAAGGCTGATTCTACTTCCATTGTACCTAAGCGATGTCCTGACACATTCAGTACATCATCCACACGACCCATCACCCAGAAGTAGCCATCTGCATCTTGTCTGGCACCATCACCAGCAAAATAAGTGTAGTTGCCATCTTTCGGCGGAATATGTTCCCAATAGGTGCGGCGGAAGCGTTCTGGATCGCCGTAGACTGTCCGCATCATTCCCGGCCAAGGATAGCGCACTGCTAAATAACCACCTTCGTTTTCGGGTACAGAATTACCTTCCAAATCCACGACATCTGCGATAATACCGGGGAAAGGACGAGTGGCAGAACCTGGTTTAGTGGGGATTGCCCCTGGTAGCGGTGTAATCATGATGCCGCCAGTTTCTGTTTGCCACCAGGTATCAACAATTGGGCAGCGTTCACCACCGATGACCCGATGGTACCACATCCAAGCTTCGGGATTAATTGGTTCACCGACGGTTCCCAGTAGGCGCAACGAAGAGAGATTTCGCGCTTTGGGGAGGTGTTCACCCATCTTAATAAATGCCCGAATTGCGGTAGGTGCGGTATAAAAAACGCTTACACTATATTTTTCGATGATATCCCACATACAGCCAGGATTTGATGCACGGGGCGCACCTTCATACATCAGCGTTGTTGCACCGTTAGAAAGGGGGCCGTAAACGATGTAGCTGTGACCAGTAATCCAACCAACATCAGCAGTACACCAATATACATCAGTATCTTGCAGGTCGAAGATCCATTTAGTGGTCATGTGAGTGTACAAGTTATAACCTGCTGTTGTATGCACAACACCCTTCGGTTTGCCAGTACTGCCAGAAGTGTAGAGAATAAATAGCATGTCTTCGCTGTCCATCGGTTCGGCAGGACAATCAGCAGATGCACTTTTTTGTAAATCATGCCACCAACGATCGCGTCCTCCCTGCATATCTATTTCCTGTCCGGTGCGTTTGACAACTAGGACATTCTCTACACTAGGAACAGCACCATCCGCTAAGGCGATATCTACTTGAGCTTTGAGAGGAACGATCGCATCTTTACGCCAACCACCATCAGCAGTCACGACTAGTTTAGCTTGGGCATCGATGAGGCGATCGCGTAAAGCTTCGGCACTAAAACCACCAAATACTACGCTATGGGGTGCGCCAATTCTGGCACAGGCTAACATGGCGATCGCCGCTTCTGGGATCATCGGCATGTAAATACCGACGCGATCGCCTTTTTGCACTCCTAATTGCTTAAGTACATTGGCAAATTGACAAACTTCCCGGTGTAGCTGAGCATAAGTCAGGGTACGTGAATCTCCTGGTTCACCTTCCCAAATCAGGGCCGCTTTATTCTTACGCCAAGTGGTAAGATGCCTGTCTAGGCAGTTGTAAGAAATATTAATCTTGCTACCAACAAACCACTTAGCGAAAGGTGGTTGCCAATCTAGCACTGTATGCCATTTTTGAAACCAGTGCAGTTCTATTTCTGCCAATTCTGCCCAGAAATGCTCCGGATCGGATTTGGCTTTGTCATAGATGTACTGATAGTCGTCCAGGCTTTTGATATAAGCATTCTGAGAGAATTTGCTAGCAGGATGGAATAGTCGATTCTCTTGTAGGATTGATTCTATAGTTGGTTGAGACATGGTGAAGATGACAAACTGTATTGTTACTGAAAACTATTCTTAGCAAAGTTATGTCAGATAGTGTTTAGATTAGCGTTAACCAACTATTTAGATCGTGTAGATTTCTTTCAGAATCAAATCCGTTCTAGTTGCTTTCCTAAGCTTTCACCACTACCAATTCCTCTATTTTCAGTACAATTAACTTAAATTAACGAGCGATCGCTTATATGTCTGAACCTGCTACTCTAGAGATAACCTCTTGTGATAATTTAGACACAGAAATTATCTTTCCCCCTGGCGATTTATTTAGCGACGAACCCCCCTTGGAAAGTGACTTCCACCGTGACCAAATCGAACTGCTGATCCGCACACTCAAATTATGGTGGCGAGAAAAGCAAGATTTCTATGCATCTGGCAACTTAACGATTTATTACAGTCCCAATCAAAAAAAATCAGCAGATTTTCGCGGCCCAGATTTTTTTGTAGTTTTGGGAACTCAAAAAAAAGACCGCAAAAGTTGGGTAGTGTGGCAAGAAGAAGGCAAATACCCACACATAATTGTAGAAATTTTATCCCGTACAACCGCAGCCATTGATAGAGGCTTAAAAAAACAAATTTACCAAGACACTTTCCGCACACCCGATTATTTCTGGTTTGATCCCGTGACATTAGAATTTCGAGGATTTCATTTAGTAGATGGCAAGTATCAAGAAATTCAACCTACATCCGCAGGACAATTATGGAGTCAGCAATTGGAGTTATACTTAGGAGTACATGAAAATAAACTCCGATTCTTTACTGTAGAGAATCAATTAATACCTTCACCGGAAGAAATTGCCACACAAGAACAATTACGCGCCCAACAAGCCGAAGAACGTGCCCAACAAGCCGAAGAACGTGCCCAACAAGCCGAAGGACGCACCCAACAAGCCGAACAAGAAATCATTCGACTACGAGAAATGTTACACGCACAAGGCATTAACCCTGAGAACAGTTGATAATATTAGTTAAGTGAGTAGAGACATTTTCCAGTTTAATTAGGTATAAATTTAAAAAAGCTTAGTTTCTGAGAGTGGGGCATAGTTTGCGAGCAACAGAGATTAAAAATCAGCTAAAATCCCTCATCGAGCAAGCCTCCTCGATAGACGCTAATTTAGCGAGAAGATTAGATGAAATCAATCGTTGGGTTAAAGATATCAAACCTGGTTCGCTAACCGCTAAACCATTGGTTCTAGCCTTTCTGTTAGAAGTAATCACCGATTCTACAGTTTGGTTAGTCATAAAATCTCTACCTACGGCAGAAGAACAACAATCTAAGTTCGAGCAAATGACACCCAATGAAAGATACTGGTACGGTTATCTGTTTCCGAGATGGATTAATGCCACCGACTCTAAGTTTTATATTTGGAAGCAAAAACTTATGGCAGGTGAGTTTAATCAGGTAGATGATGATATTATTAATTTAATAGCTAAATATATTGTTAGCCGTAAAGGTAGTTTTTGGCAGCGCTATATAGCCGACCTTTCTATGGCAACAGATTTAATTGTCAGCAGTCATCAGCAACAACCCCTCTGTATTCAATTTACCAGTGTTAGCGAAGAATTGAATCACCAAAAGTATCAAGCGTGGCAAAGTACACTCCAATTGTGGGAAATAGATCGAGGACTTTTCTTAAGTTTTAATCCTAGCGATGCTAATTATATTAACCAATTAGTAAATGTTGCACTGCACAACAGTAATCATCTTGCTGGTGGCAAATATTTAAAATTTGCTTAATTTGTTCTGGGGTGTTCTACTAAGTATTTGTTTGTTAGCCAAAATTATTACCTGCTTATTACAGCTTTTATGCCTAATCAACAACAAACTAGCAACAATCATCAAGTAGATAAATTTGCTGAAGCTTTAGCAACTGCTCGAAAAATGCAGACAGACTGGTTAAATTATGGACTAGATTTTGTCCATCTCTACTTTGAAGATGTGGATGGAGATTGGCTAGAAAATTGGAGCAATGATGAAATAGTATACAGCCCTTTACTTGATTCTCTTAAAGAGTTTTTGGTTAGTGATGATGATGTAGCTGTAAGAGTACGGCAGTATTTGGAAGAACAAACTTCCATAACACTTTTTGATGTTGCGGTAAACTTAGAAAAATGTTGGAGAATCACCAAAGTAGATAATAGGTTATCAGCTATAAAAAATTTATTAACTGTTGATAAATATAACGACGATACAAGTAATGAGATCGATGATATCGCCAATAACCTATTAAAAAAGCTGTTAGAGATTTCGTAAGAGGGTATTTGAAAAGTCGGACAGATAGTAAAAAAGCTCTCTCAGTAAGTAAAGTCATGCTCAAATTAGAATAACTGTGAGCGTTAAATAGTCAACTAGCGAACTGCAACAGCTTGTAATTTCTGGACGTGGGCTTTATAAACAAACCAAGTATCCTTTCCTTCAGTCTGCTGACTACAAGGAAGTGGCTTCTCGAAGGTTACTTCTAAGTAATCTCTGAGGCGTTCACCATTACCAGTAGGACTTACTTCGCGGCTATTATTGTTTTCTATAATGGAGGAGACAAAAAATTTCTCACTTTGTTTGGCAAAACACTTTTGATCTGCCTGTTGGATATCGCGTGCTTGTAGATACCAGCTTTCTTGCCGCTTAAGAATAGTACCTCCCCGTGCTGTGACTCTTAAAATGCGTATCGGAGTAGTTTGAGAAGAAACAGTATTAGGAATTGTTGCACCCAATACCCCACAAACGAAACTTAAGCACAAAAATAATCTTTTTGGATACAACTGAAGATGATTACGCATTTTTAATATCCTGAGTTTTTGGTATAACTTTCAACCTATCAAGTGAATTTTATCATCCAAAATCTCGAATTTAAAATGTATAAATTGTATTAGCGTTGATTTGAGCGATACTGTCGTTAACACGCCTGAGTCAACAAAAGCGCGATCGCTCCTCATCCTACTCTAAAAACAGCGTCTCTAAATCGCGGTAGCCACTTACAACCCGTACAACTTCAATTTCCTATCTGGATTGACAGCAAATAGCTTATCTCTAGCGGAGACTGGAGCGATCGCCTCACAGCTTGGTATATTAAATCAGAAAAATTTCCGCATCGCAACAGTCAGTCTTAAGGTAAAATCCGTCTGAGGTAATCTTGAGAAATTTTTCTACTAAAATTTATGAGTAAAGCCACAGTCAACAGTTATCAATAAATCTGATAGCTGTCTACTGATTTATTTTAAGGTAGACATGGTGTTTTTCTTTGGTATAGAGCATGAAGTTGCTTTCCTTAACAAGGAAGGAAAATTTGCTGATTTTTCTCATACAAAATTTGCCGATTTTAATCAAATTGTTGAAAAGCTACCCATATACCCCAATGACTATACTCAACTGCGTGTAGGAGATGCTGGTATTAAAAAGAAGAGATGGTATATCGAAGGATTTGAAAGATTTACAGATTCTGACAAAGTTATAGATTGTTTGCCTAAAGGTATTGAAATCAGAACAACAATACACTCTAGTATTCAAGGTGCTATTACTGAATTATCAGAAAGCTTTTGTTTGCTGCAAAAAGTTGCTGCTGACTTTGGTTTTACACCAGTTTTAGTGAGTTTTAATCCCTACAATCCAGTTTTTGAGCCACAACCACCATTGAATGATTATGAAATCAAACAGTTACAGGCTTATCCTGACGAACAAACCGCTAACATTTACATGGTGACATATGGCCCAGATTTAAATATTTCTTTGACAGATTTGTCTATTGAATGCGTAATTGATATTGGCAAAAAATTAACTTATTACAGCCCTTTTATTGTGCCTTTTAGTTATAGTTCTCCCTTTTATCAAGGGGGCTTATGGGAAGGACTATCAGTAAGAACTTTTATTAGAACAGGAAAAAGATCAGCAGCATTAGTATTTGTTCAAACACAAGAGCAACTAATTCATAGCGTCCCTTCTTTAACAAAAGTTGCACGTATTCCCGCTGAAGTCAGTCGCATCGAATTTAAAGCCTGTGATAGTTGTGATGATTTTTCTATCTATGCGGCGTTATTAGCTTTATTAAAAGGTTTGATTTTAGATGAAACTTTGCCAGGTAGAGCAATTATTCCTAATGCAGCTTTGCATCAAATTTCTGCAAGAAATGGATTTGATAATCAAGAGATTTTTGAACATGTAACTCAAGTTATGCAAGCAGCTGAAATTGCACTTCAAGATGATCCAGATGTTGAGTTATTAACGCCGTTAAAAGTTATGCTAGATAACCGAAAAACTCAAGCTCATAAGCTGATTGAAGTTTTTCAACGTACAAGTTCGATAGAAGAAACATTAAGGCAAACTTATTAAAATTATTCGTCATTAGTCTTTTGTTTTTTGTGAGTACAAATGATCAAGGACAATCTTAACTAGAGTATGTATAATATAGCAATCCTATCTGATTTGTTAAAACTCGTGGTGTCTGGACACAACAGACCTCTTGCAAAAGTCGGATACTCGCCAGAAAATAAATTTTCTGGCTGATAACTCAAGTCGGTTTCAACCGACTAATAACAGTATTTTTAGTCCGTTTCAACGGACTTTTGCTATTAGGCAGAGACTTGAGTCTCTGACGGTTCAAGTATTTTTGCAAGAAGTCTAACGAATGATTTAGAATTGCTATACCATTTCATGAAATACTTGATACAAATGATTTGTCCCTAATTCTTTCCCCCTGCTCCCCAGCCTCCGGTTTGTATCAACCTTAGAGTGAAACGATATAACCTGGATGTACAAACATTACAAACTTGTCATCACCTGAGCTAGTTCATTAGATAAATCAATTGCTGATTTCTGGGATTTTTTAAATAAAACACCAGCCAAGAAGTAATAATCACCCGAATAATATGCCATCCCATGTTTTCGTAACTCTTCTATGTGTTTTTTGACTTTTGGCTCAGAACTATAATAGCCAAACTTCAAAGGTAAGACTACAAAATTATTCACACTGTAGCCATTTTCTTGAGCCTGTTGAATTGTACTTTCAGGATTAGAATAGCTAGATACTAAAACCAATACATTCTCATAACCTAATGATAACAATTTATTGGTAACTGTAGCTCCATCAATACCACCAAATAACAGCGGCATATAAATATCTTGATCTGGTGCAGGTAGATACGGCGGATTAGCGACAAGATAGTCAGCTTCTGGTTTAGAAGACTCAAACAAGCATGAATTATAAATTACATATTTATTTCCTAAGTCATATTCGTCAATTGTAGAGTTAGCAACTTTCCAGGCAGAAGCATTTAACTCAAAACCCCGGATTACTCCATCAAATTTGTTTCTCAGCAATGAATTAATTACAGGACTACCATCTCCTGAACCAAACTCCACAACTGAAGCATGATTTTTACTATTCCTGATCACAAAATTCTCTAAGCAATTTGAGTAGAAATTAGATTCTTCTGGGCAAACAAAGATGTCTTTCATTTGACTGCACTTCGTAGTATAGTATTAGAGAGGATGTTAGTTGCTGCCTTGTACAAAATTTAAAGCAGACAAAAATCGTTCCTTTAGTCAGTAGTTAGTTACTAAAGGAATTAAATTTAAAACCCAAATTAAAGAAACACAAAATTGACAATGTAAGAAACGAACTTACATTGCTAATTTTTCATTCTTAGTTATTTGGATTGGTCACAAAATTAGGGTAGCCTGTTCGGCTTTGCGTATTGATTTCACAACAGCTTTAGCGGCGCGATCGCCTGTTAATTTTTCCTGGTCATACCCCAGCACCAATTCCCACGCATCATCAGGATATTGCTCAGCCAAGGGCAAAGCCACGTCATCCAACATCCACCGACCATGGCGTTCATCTTCTTTGATGTGTAGTTCCCAATAACCCATCGCTGCCTCCGAAAGTTCGAGTCTTTGGGCCGCAGTCAAATAATTTCTGTAAGCCGCTGGGCCAGCCACCTCAAAACAAGTGAGTCCACCACTGTAACGTAGAAAATAACGCTTACGCTCAGTCAACAGAAAATTATGATTAGCACAAGCCAACACTTCCCAAGGTACTAAATCGAAATATCCCTCTGGTTCAGTGTTCATGCCAAACTCGTTAAGCATTTGGGCAAAAAATGTAGAGTGCTTGCGAGCTAAGCGACCGTTGCCATATTCTTCTAGCAGTACCCGTACAAGCATACACTGCACTTCATTGGCTGCACCACCTAAAATCCGTGACAGGCGACTACCTTCAACCAAGCCATCAAAGGAACCAATTGCTAGTAGATGACGGTAGCCGGCTTGAGTCATTTCCTCACGGATATAGCGACTCTCTGGCGATAATGGCGGGTCTAAATCAATTGCTGCACGTTCAATTAGTGCTTGCTTAACATCCAATTGTTGCAGTGCTGCTACATCAACCTGTGCCAATTCCCACTCTTGCCAAGCAGTTTCAATTTGGTCGCGCCAAGAATATAAGTAAAGCGATCGCTCATTAGCATAGCTTCGCAAATCATCGTACCAAAAAAGATTTAACCGATTAATTCGGTAAAGTATCCGCTGGAGAAAACGATGCGCTTGGTCATCGCCATCACCATCTTGATAAGCAGCAATAACCGCCGTTGAGATTGTGTTTTCAAACTCATCAGCATTTACAGCTTTGGCATTGAGTTGACTGTCCAAATCTGCTGTTGCAAGCAATTTTATAAATTGTTGCTCAGCACGCTCATACTTGGTAGCCGTTTTTTCCTGTGTTTGTTGATTGTTGATCACAGTCCCAGCATTGTGGGACATCACCAAATTGCTTTGCATGGAATATTCGATAGCTTTACAAAAGCGTGAAATTCATTTCACCTCTTAATACCTATAATTTCCATGCTTGTAGCCTTCTCTACCTCTTTCCCTGGTTATAAAGAAAGATTAAGTCTAAGGGAGTGGGGAGTAGGGAGTAGGGAGTAGGGAATTGGGGATTGGGGACTGGGGATTGGGGGACACGGGGACGCGGGGACACGGTGAGACAGCGCTGCAGGAGGGAAACCCTCCGCAGGCGACTGCGTTAGCGCAGCGTTAGCGAGCTTGCGAGCGTCACCCG